>CACZXZ010000011.1 GCA_902785325.1 uncultured Succinivibrio sp.
AACCACCTGTTCCCATTCCGAACACAGAAGTGAAATGCAGTTACGCCGATGGTAGTGCAACGTACGTTTGTGTGAGAGTAGGTTACTGCCAAGCTTATCTAATAGTGCTGATATGGCTCAGTTGGTAGAGCGCACCCTTGGTAAGGGTGAGGTCCCGAGTTCGATTCTCGGTATCAGCACCAGTCGTCATTACAGTATTAACTCACTGAATTATCAGAATATTTCTTCTGATTTCAACTATTCAGATTTTTCAAATTATTTTTTCAAAAATTTTAACTTTGGCTTAAATAAGCCATTGTTGCATTTCTTATCTAATGATAGAACAAAAACTGACAAAAATTACACTAAAAAAATCGATATTTTGTGTGAAAAAGAGTCCGTTATTATGCCAATTTCTTCAGTTGGTGAGTTATCTATCATCGGAATTCTTTTCAAAGAGCAACTAAGTTTAGAACTTAGTCCTACACTTAAAGTTTTCCTGTCTATTCTTACAAATCTCTGTAAAAATTCTCCATCCTATATTATTGATTACTCTAATTCAGAGCTTTTTGATCGTGCACATGGTTTATTCAGCCTCGTTCAAATCAGAAGACACATAGATAGATTAGAAAAATTAGATCTTATTTCTGTAACATATGGCCAGAACAGCTCTCGCAGTATCATGCTCACATGTGTCAATGATTTTACTGGTAAGTTTCTTTCTGTTTCTTCTCTATATACTGAATCAGGTGCGTCTAAGCTTAAGGCCTCAGAAATACTTGTATTCTCATATTTGTTGGATAAATCATCATTCTTTGCCAAAGCTGATTTAGGTTTCTTCACCGATAATGAGGATGCAGCTCTAATATGTAAAGAACTTAGCATTTCTGATAGGACTCTCCGCAATGCTTATGCCTCTTTAATTGAGCTTAAAGCTATTTCTTATTGTTCTGAAGATTCTAAAAAAGCTGTAAAGGCTGTAAACATTAGTGATGATATTAGCATTCAATATTCTGAGAAGTTCAACATTACAAGCTCTGATCATTGCAGAAAAATAGTGCTTAAACGCTGCAAATCCTGCTCTTCTGATACTGACCTTTCAAGCATGACTAATGACTCTTTAAAATCACTGTTATTAAGCTTAAACACAAAGAAAACTGTTGGAAAAAAATGTCGTTTCCCACAGGGCACTTCTGGAAAAAAAGGATCTCAAAAAACAGAATCTTTGGAAAAAAATGATCTCTCTATTAATAAGGAATTAAACGAATATATTAATAACGATAATATAAACGCACAGCAGATAGCTGTGGGAAATACATATTTAGATGTAAAAAATGACCCTATTGGCATTAGGATCATCCCTCCATCACTGACAGGTTCATCTGATTGGTACATTCAGGCTAAATCAGGATCTCATGCTCATCTAGATTTAAAAATCGATCCTTTAACATTCATCAGATTAAAGAAGATCAACGGAATAAACCTGAGTTCTTCAACTCTCTCTCATACTTACGTTTCATCGTTACTGAGTAAAAAACGAGTTCTTCTGCAGATTGAAGATCTTTGTGGCCCTCTTCAGAACGTTGTAAGAAATTTTGATATTTCAAGATCAGTTTAATTTAAGGAGCAGTTATGGATATTTTTGACAGAATCATTGCAGCAACATCAATGAATGAGGAGCAGAGAAAGCTAAAAGCAATTCCTTTACTGCAGGAGCTTGTAACTCTTACTACAGGTGAAGAGTGTTTTCTGAAATTAAACAAAAAAAACGAGCTACTTACAATCCAGTGTGGCCAGGCATTCAAGCAGATCTCTGTAAAAGGGGACAGTGCATCAGCACTTGTAAGAGACGTTTTTGACAATATTTAAAATCTAAGGAGTGATAAATGAAAATCTTAACAGTAGCAAATGAGAAGGGCGGTGTTGGTAAAACTCTTCTTTCTGTACAGTTTGCCTTCTATTGCGCTTTCAAGTTTGGGCTAAAAGTAGCTGTCATTGATTTAGATCAGCAGGCTAATGCTAGTAATTCCATTAGATCAAATCAGAACTGCGTTGTTTCTGATACGGCTTCTTCTTGTTTTATGTTGGAGCCTGCTGATCTTCTTGCAGAGAATCTTCAGAAAATTGAAGAAGCTGTAAAGCAGTCAAATATCGTCTGTTTCCCTGCAGACGATGCATTATCTGAAATAGAAAAGAAAGGCGATGAGTTTCATGCTCTTGTTACCTACAATTTCAGCAAGAACATTGACCTATTAAGTCCATATTTTGATTTGGTGATTATTGACACCAATCCAAATCCTGATGTCCGTTCTAATCTTGGAATTGCAGTTGCAACTCATCTTGTTTCACCTCTCATTCTCAATAAAGAGCCAATAGACGGAATTGCAAGACTTCTCAACAGGATCTCTGTATTAGCTCAGAATAACCCTGACATGGTTCTTGGAAAAGGCTTCTTGGGAATGTTGCCAAACATGCTCTCATCAACTAATTTTCAGTGTCAGAACGCAAAAGAACTGTTCGATTCAGCAGATGAGTTGATTATCAAATGGCAGCAGCTGGATATAGAACTTGATACATCAAAACTTTCTTTTGACAAAGATAAAGCATCAGTTGCTTTGGATGAAGATGGTAATGCAAAAGTTAAGGTATTAAACAGATATGCTTGCATTAAGCTGCACTCTGGAATTGCTGAGGCACAGGCTAAGGGGCTTCCAATCTGGGAAATGCCAAATCAGAACGCTGCATGGAGTGAGATGAAACGCTGCTTCTTTACCATGCTCTGCCAAATTAATCCTGAAAAAGATGATTTATCTACTCAGGAGCAGAAAGAAGTCTTTGAAAAGGCTTCAAAACTTTACGGCAAATCAGCTAAAGCAATCGTTAAAAACTTCTGGATGACTGATGTTGCAGCTTCTCTTCCTGGCATGAATTTAAGCGAAATTCAGAGACTAAGAGAAATGAGAAGCTCTGCACCGATTTCTACTGTTCTTTAAGGAAAAAAATATGACTTCAACAAAATCAAAAAAGAAAATTACAAATTCTGTTCCTGAAATAAAAACAGAAACTGCATCTGTAGAGCAGGAAATTAAGGATTCGCAGATAAGTGATGAGATTGTTCAAAAGCCAAAACTTGAGAAGTTAAAACTTAATTTTGTAGGCATGATATATCTGACATGCTTGCGACTTCGCTCATTAACTCCTCTTGAAAAGATTGTTCTGTCATACATAACAGGCCTGATTTTAGATGAAAAAATAGAAGAGCGTACTAACCGCTTTAAAGGATTCAATGAAGCTCATTTTAGGTTTTATTCTGAAAAGTATAAAAATCATTTACTTGATAAAATCAAGATCCCTTTATTCAAGAAGGTGACAGAGTCCCTTCAATGTAAAAATGAGCTTACACTAAGTTTTGACTTTCTCGGAAGAGCTGATGTTACGCTTTTTAAACGTCACACAACAGGATGCTGCATCCCTATTTTTGAAATTGATCCTGAAAATAGATTAAGTACAAATCAACCTACACTTGTACTTGAAGATAACATTGAAGCTGAAAATGGTTTTAACAAGGACTACGATTATAACTACACTGCCTGGCTGTTTTTCTCTGGCCTAATCAAATGTGCAAATCAGAGTCTTGTAGAGTGCGAAGGTTTTTATGTAAATAGAGTACAGATCATTAAATTAGCCTCACTTCTGCAGCTGCCTGATGCTGTAGTAAATAATGTAATGAACTACCTTTTTAAGATACATGCTGTTTTCACAAAGACATCACTAGAAGATCCTGAAAAAGAGTTCTCACTATATGACATTGTAAAAACTGAAACAGCTCCTTTTAAGTACTTATATATCAATGAATCTCTTGTTAGCAACTATATGAATCTTTTTCCAAATTACGAAATTCTGCATTATTCGTACGCAGTTTCAAGATCATCTTCTGCTTTTACAGGTAAATATAGATAGAAACATTAAGGAGAGAAAAAATGGGAATGACTCCAGAATTTTTAGCAAATTTAAAGAAGGCTACTGAGAACTTTAAAGGCAAAGGTGATTATGCCAAGTTAATTTCTAAAGCAGGAGAATTTTATGATTTTGACATAGACATCGTATCTCCAGATCCTAATCAGCCTCGAAAGAACTTTGATGAAGCAGCTCTTCAGGAATTAGCTGATGATCTTAAAAAGAATGGTCTTATTCAGCCTATTGTGGTACGTGAAGATCCTGACAACGTAGGAAAATTCATTGTAGTTGCTGGTGAACGAAGATTAAAAGCAGCAAAGTTAGCAGGATTTAAGAAGATCCGTTCAATACTATCAACCTATGACAATTCACAGTTAGGTTATGTTCAGATTGCAGAAAACGCTAAAAGAGACAATCTGAAATTTTATGAAATGGCTGAGTTTATTGTCTCAAGATCAGATGCTGGCGAGAAACAAGCTGATATTGCTGAAAAGTTAGGCTTGTCAAAGACCAAATTAAGTGAATTTATGATTTGGAAAGATGCCCCTGAGTTGTTAAAGGATGCTAAAGAGAAGTTTAATGCAATTAGAGCTTTTTATGATGCAGTCAAGTTATATGAAGAACATCCTGATGAAATTAGCGACTTTATAGAAAAAAATGAAAATATCAGCAAATCTGATATTTCTAATTTTAGAAAAAAACTAACTGAGCAAAATACAGCTGTAGAAAGCTCAGATTCTGAAGCTCAAAATGTTGCTCAATTATTTGAAATTTCTTCTGATGATAAAGATTCAACATCATTAGAAAATGACAGCACTGAAGACTCATTTGAAGAGCCTGCTAATGCTAGTGATTATGAGTCTGATGATACTGAAGAAGAAAGTTCTGAAGCTACTACAGATGATTTTTCTTCAGACGACTCTGCAGAATCTGCTGAGATTTCAAATTCAGCTCCTACCTTCCAAGATGAAGCTTTCTCTGGAGTTGATACTTCAATAAATGAAAGTGAATCTGAATCATTAGCTGATACAGACTTTGACTCTGAAACAAAATCTAAAAAGCTGAAACATCCAGTATTTGTTGGAACTGTAGACGGTCGTGAGGCTGAAATAGTCATGGAAATGCCAACTACTGACGGCATGGTAAAGGTCAAATATGAAGACGGCTCTTTAGATGAGGTGTTGTGTGAGAACTTCATTTTAAACCGTATTTACGAATCCTAAAAAAGTTCGCCCGGGCGAACTTTTAGAGGGGAATTTTGTTGTTTTTTGATGAGGGCAGGATAGGCAAAATGGATCAAAATGCAGTGCATTTTGATTTTGCCACCTGCCCTTCTGGGAGACTCCCTGAGAGCGACAAAATTAAAATTTTGCGAAACACCTGAACAATGTCAGGTCGCACTTATTAAGTGCGGTTTAAATGAGAAAACAACAAAATTGCTATGACTGAACAGAAGAAAAGAAAGCAGTTAACAGTAAATCTTGGAGAGCATCATGATGCTTTCATAAAGCTTGCAGAATCTTATAAAGTGAAACCAGCAACACTTGCATCAATGATAATCAAGCAGACTGTCAGTGAAGAAATCCAAAGTGGTAATAAAAAACTTGCAGAGCTTATTTTTCCTAACAAATCTAAAAAGGTTCATCAGCATTTGAGACTAAGAGAAGATGAACTCAAAGTTTTAGATGAATATGCATCTATCATGGGACAGACACGCCATCAGGCTCTTATAGGTCTTGTAAGAGCAATGACAGTCAATGAGCCACAATTCACTATTGGTGAACTGGAATCTCTTGAAAGTTCTAATTATGAGCTTCACAAAATAGGTGTGAACCTTAATCAGATAGCACATAAAATCAATTCAATGGAGCTTGATGAGTTCAAAAAGAATCAGTCTAGTGTTGTCATAAGTTTGATTAACATTCTTATAGACAGTGCAGACGAATGCAAGAAGAACATTGATAAACATATAGATGCGGTTTGGAAACTTATCAATTCTTCAAGATACAGAACAGAGTTAAAGCAGAAACTGAGGCATTAACAGATGTCATTATCAACAAGATCAAACCTAAAAACCGAAGATATTCTTAAATGGCATAAAGGACGTGGAAGTTCTAAAAATAGCCATAAAGAGCAAAGAAGTGGTAGTGGCTATAATAGATCATCTGCAGGCTTTAAACTCTTTCCTACAGCATCCTATGGCTCAAATAGAGCATCATCTGAATTAAGTCCAAGTGATAAAGCATCAGGCATTGTTAATAATCTTCCAGAATCAATGGTTAAGATTGATAAGGCTAGCAAGGGAATTAAATGTCAGAAACATATGATTGCTGCTGCAGATTACATCTCAAGACATGGAATGATTGATCTTGAAGATGAAAATGGAGAGTTTTTGACTCATGACGAACTTGAATCCAGGATTGAGGATTGGTGTAAATCTCAGAATACACCTTATGAGGAGGACGGAAAGAAAAGGGCTGCAGATGCAAGAAGATTAGTCATTTCTTGTCCTAAAGGAACAGATCCTGAGGCTGTTAAAAAAGCAGTTAGAGAGCTTGCAAAAGAGTGTTTTGCAAATGAAGATTATAGGTATCTGTTTGCAATTCATAATAGATCTAAAGAAATGCCTAACGAGCCTGATCATCCTCATGTTCATCTTCTTATAAAAGCTATAAATTCAAGGGGAAAAAGATTAAATTTAAGAAAAGAAGATTTGAGATACCTAAGAGAACGTTTTGCCGTTATAGCCAAAAAATACGGAATTGATATGAATGCTACTACCAGGGCTCAAAGGGGGCATACTCAAAAATCTAAAACTCAGGAGCGTATTCATCAGGAAGACAGAGAGTGGAGCAAACATCTTTCTCCATCCCATCCTTATGATTTATCAAGAATGAATCAGATAGATGATGCCTTGAATACTGGTAAAGATATTCCTGAGAGTGTAGCTAAACAAAAAGCCGTAAAGACAAGAGAGAATATCATTAAGAATGCTAATGAATATATCAAAGAGCTAATAGCATCAGGCAATACGGAAAATCTCAAGTTAGCTGCTGATTTAGAACGATACATTAGCAACATGTCTCCAGTAAAAACATCCCAAGAAGAGCTACTCAGAAAGATTAGAGAATTTAATCAAATTCAGAAAGAAAAAGGATATGACATCAAAGAAAAAATTAGGCAGCGAAAATCGCATCAATCAAAGCAGTCACGGGCACAGAAGTGGGCAATTCATAGAAAAAAGCAGAATCAAGAACGCTAAGGAGTATATAAAATGAAATTTTCTGATTCATCTATTCTTTATCATACCATACCCAAGGCGTTAGCAATTTTTGAGATCTTTTGTGTGGCAATTGAGTTGTCGTTATGTTTTTTTGGTGTAAAAATGTTCTATATTTTACTCATAACGGAAGCAAAAGAAAGGAGCCTATAAATGAATGAAAATATTGAAAAAAGAAGAGCATTAAGACAAAGAGAAAAAGATCTTGAGTCTTTTAAAATTCTATTTGAGGTGGATTTAAAAGGCAACGTAGAGCCAGAAGCGTGGGATTTGTACCATCAATGCTTAAATCTTGAAATTTCAATGGATGAGTTCTGTGAGCGTTTTTCTGCGTTAACAATTAAACAAGCCAAAACTTCTGAGAATAATGCTTCTCATTATCAAGATGAAGTTGAATTACATTTGACTCATGAACAGGCAAAAGACTTATTTAGAGGTAAAAAGTAAAAAAAATGGATTGTACTGATTTATCAATAAACTCAGAAGCAGCTGTTAGACTTTGTGTTAGTAGAATTAAAGAAATCGAATCAAACAAGCTACCTGAATCAGTTTCATCTGAGTATATAAAGCAGCTTAATAGTTATATTTTTCAGAATATGAAAGATATTGGAATTGATTATCCTGCTGGTAAATTCAGGGAGCCTTCTAATACTGAAGATTTAAATCTGTCATATAGACCACTTAGCACTGGCGATGGTTTTTATTGCATGAGATCATTGCTTGATAAAGGTGCCGTTGAAAAATTTAACGCAACTCTGAACGAACTTAGTGTAGAAAATTTAAAAAAGTTGACTACAAAAGAGTTTGTCAAATCAATCAGTGACCTGTATGCCAGGTTAGACTATACACATCCATTTGTTGATGGAAATAGTAGAACCTTTAGAACTTTTACTAAACAGGTTGCTAACAGTGCTGGATTTTTACTTGACTGGGATAAGACTGCTTCATCAGATCAGAATAGAGATGCTTTGTACTGTGCTAGAGGTATCTGTGCCAATAATCTTGCTCTTTCAGATCCTTCGCAGGCAAATTTTAAAGAATATATTCAAAACATGAATGAAGATATCTCATTTATTTCTGGTGGATATGACATAAATCAGTTGCTTACTTCTTTAGATATGGTGATTCCAAATAGAGCTGTTGCCTTGAAGGAAAAAATAGAAGATTTATCACAGCCAATGCAAACTGTAGATTTGATAAATATCATCTGTGATTTGAAGAAAAACTATCCAGAAATTGAAAAATCTGCAGATTCAATTAACAATTACATTCTTACTCTTTCTAAGAAAAAATCTACAGCTGAGACATTGGCTTTAACTTCTGAGATTTTGATACCATCCTTTTATAAATTTTTAAAAGATGGCTATCAAGATGGAAATGCTCATTTACTTAATAAATATATTGATACGACTATCAATGAGAAAACAGATCTTGTCGAAAGCAAAAATATAGAAAAGCAGAATAAATCTGATTTAGAAAGGTAAATCAAACGTTTGATGTAATCTTTACTGTCATCATAAATATGAACTCTTCCCAGTACAGAAAGATATTTTATAGGTGGACAAAATGAATAGCAAAAATAGTTCTGAATCTAGGAATATCAGTCCTGGTCAGGATTTTTTTGAGAAAATGTGCAATCCTCGAATTTTGAGAGAAAATCTAAAAAAAGCAATTGAAAAAAGCTGGGCTGCAGGTGTACCTATCATAAGACAGGATAAGAAAGGCATTTACGAATTATATGCTGACGGCTCAAAAAAATATGTACGTTTATTTTCCTGAGAATAGGAAATAGGTTTTATCTTTCTATGCCCTTCTTTTTATAGAAATTTACTTTTCCATCTTCTGGTTCAAATAACTTTATGTATAAATCTACTGTTTTTTTGAATAGTCTATCTTTTTTATCAATTCCTGAATAGCTTTTATCTTTCTATCAGGAATTCCTGCTCTGTTATACGCTAATTGTGAACTTCCATCTTCTCTAATCCAAAGTTTTGCAGTTTTAGAAGAGCCAACAAGGGCTTTTGGTGCAACATGAACGTGAAGAGGCTCTCCTTCATCTCTACTGCTAAAATAAACATATAGACCTAACAGAAATTCAATTTCAGGCATTTCTATCTACCGCCTTCAGAATAATATCTTGCCATGTCCCAAATGACATCTTTGCAATCAACTATGATATTTTTAATATTTGCAAATTCTTCATCTGTATATCCTTCGAGCAAGGTTACATTTTCTTTTGGTAAGTACATTTCTAATTTTTTAAACTTACCAGTTGTAGTATCAGGTGATTCAGCATAAACTCTAACTTGTTCAATTCCATCGATCTTTTTTACTTCAGAGGTTAGAATATCCAATCCCTCCTCACCTAAAAAAGGAAACATCATAATACACCTCCAAAAATAAAAGCATCGCATACCTATAGTATACAAATAAAGACTCAAATTTTCTATTTTATACTAATAATTGTCATTTTTTAGGGGCTACACTTTTATTACAGTAATGTTAATACACAAATTTTGATTTGATTTATCACTACTGTATTTCATCAATTTTGACTTTCATTTCTTCCCACTTTTCTTGTCTATAATCACTTCGTTTGCTATTGATTAGATTAGTGAATCTAGTTAAGTTGATCTGAATTGTTTGTTTGTAAAGTTCTTTTATTTCATTTAGGTGAGAGTTTTTTAAAAATATTCTGAAGTCTATAGATTGATCTCCTGTGCTTTTTTCTATTTTTAGATTTCTAAACTCAATAAATATTTCAAGAAATGAATTTGTAGCAGAGGAAATTTGCTTTTTATTTTTTATATTTGTTGGCTCTAATTTTATATTTTTGCAATGAGCTAAAGCTTCTACTACAGGGTGCTTGTAGTCATCTATTACAAATTGCTTATAAATGCTGTGAGATTTTAGAATATTTGCAAAAGTCCAAGGTAAATTATTTAAGTAGGAAGAGCTGTAGTTATAGCCAGATGATATTAAATATTCTTTAAACATTTCTATTTTTTGTGTAGTAGAAAAAGAGATGCCAGTATCTTGTTCCAATACATAAAAGATCCTATCTAACTGGTTTTTTACTGTGTCAAGAATTGTGAGACTGAGAGGATCAGTATTTTTTCTCGTTTTAGAAACGTTTCCGAAAGAAGAATAATTACCAGAGGCTAAAATGCACCCCTTATATGAAGCTTCATCATATTGAGCAAGGCTAGGTATGCTCTTATTATAGTGCTTCATGTATGGTTGAGGAGACTTGCTATTTCTTGTCTCATATCCAACAAGCACTGTTGGGTTGTTACAGCAAGGACAAACTCCATGATATGTTGTTACTTCTCTACCATCCTTCTTTGTTGTCTGTATCCATGGTTTATTCTTTTCTGGAAGAGTATCAAGAAAAGATTCAACAACCTTTGTAGGATCTGAATCTACTAGATATGTTTTACTTGAATTAATTTTTAACTTATATTCTCTCAAGTTAGCCTCGATATGTCATTTACACCATATTGTAAGTTTTATTGTCTGATTAATCGCTTTTAAGTTCAATTCTTAAATGTTCTATATTTGGATGAGATCTTCTGTAAGATTTTGTAATGATGGATTTTACCATCTTTCTGCTCAACCCCCCTGCGCCTTTGACTGTCTGAATTGCTCTAAATCTTCAGCTCCATAAGGCTTGTTTGAAAGATCCCAATTATCGAGGGGCTGGTTGAAGTTCTTTGCGCCATAGAACATGCCGTACATATTGCTTACCTTTGACACGTCCCAGTTGCCAATCGGCTGGTTGAAGCTCTTTGCACCATCTAACATACAACTCATATCTTTAACCTTTGACACGTTCCACTTTTCAAGGAGCTGGTTGAACTTCTCTGCGCCTTTGAACATGCCGTACATATTGGTTACTTTTGAGACATCCCAATTTCCAATCGGCTGGTTGAAGTTCTTTGCCCCCCAGAACATGCCTGACATACTTTCAACATTCGACACATCCCAATTGTCAATCGGCTGGTTGAAGTTCTTAGCTACATAGAACATGAGTGACATATCTTTTACCTTTGACACGTCCCAATCAGCAATCCCATTAAACTGCTTATTGGTGCGTTTTGAATATTCAAACAGACCTTTAATCCCACCATTTTCATCTTCAGAATTAAGTGCTGTAATCTCTTTACCTAGAACAACTCTGTCCAAAGGATTATCTGGATTGTCGCAGTATGTCTTTAGTGCTTCATAACTGTGAAAAACAAGCTTGCCATTCTCTAACTGGTCAATTTCTTCCATTTTTTAAATCTCCTTAAAAAGAATGAGTAACTGCTCCAAAATCGCAACTTACGAAACTCCCCATTTTTCCTTTTAATTGCATTGTACTGTTATGTTCAAAAAATCTTTAAATTTCAGAACGTAACAGTATTTCTTTAGTAAGTTTTACTTGTCTGATTAATCACTTTTAAGTTCAATTCTTAAATATTCTATATTTGGATAGAGGGCTTCTAATTGGTTCCACCAGCATTCTTCGATTTCTGGAACTTGGCCTTCAGCTTCAGCAATAAGTAAACATTCAAGGATCTTTGATAGAGGAATATGAAAAAGGACATCTCCGTTTTTAAATGTAAATACTAAATTTTCTCCACAGTTTTCGCAGAAGATTTTATTGATCCTGTTTTGGTCATTTGAAATAAGATTCTTTAAAGTATGAATAGCATTTTTCTTATCTGGTTTCATTCTTAAACTCTTAAGAAAAAACTTCCTCAGAAAAGAGGAAGTAAAGTTGGCAAATTAGAAATTATGATTAAAACTCATCTGGATATGCTTTTTTGGCTTCCGTCAGGTTGTACTCTTGAATGGCTTTGAATCCAAATCTAGTTTTAGCACTTAACATGACGTTAGCAGGGGCAGGAAGTTTCAGAAGTAAATTTTCTGATTCTTCAATTTTTCCTGCTTTTCGAAGATCAATAGCATCTCTAAAAATAGCCTCCTGTTGCTCTTTTGTCATTTCGATGTCGTATTTTTTACGACATTCAAAGTATTCATTCCAGTCAGCATCGGTCATTTTATAGTTGTCAACTAAAGGCATTTTTGGTGTAGTCATTTATCTCTCCAGATCTTTGTTTTGGTTATGGGCTCCTGCAAGACGAGGATTCATCTGCATGCTCATTCCTGAATTGTGCTGTAGCTTAGTTTGTGGCTCTGCTGCTTTTACTAAATTCTGAGCAAGTGCTGCTTTATAAAGTGCGTTGATAAATTCTGCCTGGCGAGCATTGAAGTTGTAATAAACGCCAAGAGCCCTGTTTGTTATTGGGTAAACTTTTCCATTTGGTGACATCAGATAGGCATATACAGGCTTGTCTTTGTACTGCATGCTGATATTAAAGCCTTTATTTCGATTTCTTAATGCCTCTCTCATGCTTCTGCCAAATTCCCATAGCCAGGTTTTTTGTGCTGCAATAAACCTTTCGTTGGCCATTCCTATTCCTCTCATTACAGCATGAGCTAAACCTTCGCCTTTTTTGCTAATATTGAGTTTTACATTTTCTCCATCTTTTTGGAGTTTCATCTTCATGTCACCTGATTTGACTGTCATCTTGAAATTATCAGTCATCATCCCTGCTGGCATTACTTCAGTGAAAGGATTCATGAAGAGATTCTGTTCGAAAACAGGATAGGTGAGAAAGGATTTTCCTGGTTGAACAATATTTGCTGCCATCTGCTGTGCCTGATTGTCAAGACAGAGACGAACAGCATCTTGAGGAAGGCCATCCTGAAATTCAGTGTTTGGATCAAGTATTACAGGAAGATAAGGATTTTCAGTTTGAATATAAGGCAACTGAATAGGACTCTCATCGGTAATGACTTCAGTATCAGGTGTTTTTTGTAATGAACTTAAGTCTCTGATTGCATTTGTCTGCATCTCAATTCTGTCAGCACCATCAGAGAGATCCTGCTCATTATCCATTAGCTCGTGTTTATTTGTGAGCTCCCAATCAGCTTCAATTATTTCATTTACATTCTTTTGTTCATGATCTGCAGGTAGAACTTCAGGAAGCAGTTCAATTTCATCAATTGCTGCTTTTTCTAAAACTGCATTTTTCTCCATAATTGGATAAAAAGCTTCAGGATCTTTTTCTGCATGATTGCATTCGTTAGTAAAGCCTATGAGTTTTATCTGCTCGTCAAGACTTGCAGGTGATTTATCCTCCAACGCTGCTTTAATGTCGTTTCCTGAAAGTCCCAAGTAATACTGCATACACTCAAGACTATCTAATGCTTTCTGTTTGTTTTCAAGCTGCTGTGGACTTAACTCAGTTTCATCTTTACTGATGATTTCAGGCTCTATTGGAACTTCTTTAGTAAACCATTGAGATTTAACAGCAATCACAATATCTTTGATCAGCTCTTTGCTGCTTGAAAGAGAGTCATGAATACCTGCTCCAATGCCATGCAGATCTTCTTTAAGATTATCCTTGTGAGATACTCTTGAAGCAGTTCCATCAATCGTCGCCATTTTTTACTCCTTTGTCTTTATCGTTCTATATCAGCTGATTTATGTGCAGTGAAAATTGATTGCGTACCAGTAGCTTTTTCTGTTTCTGCTGCAGGTACAGGTGCAGCATATTTCTCAAAAACTGGAACAATATGCTCTTTGTAATCAGCAAAAGATGCTTTTCTTTCTTTTAGTTCTTTTTGTTGAGAGTACTCAGAAGTGTACATATAGTCTTCCTCCCCCTTCAAAATGCTATCAATGTAATCCTTGATGTGAGTTGAAAGATCGGAATTTGCAGGTTCACTTCCTAAGTCATATCTAAAATGCTCATAGCTTTCATCTTTAAATCCGATGCCAGAGTCATCCTTTTTGAAGTAAAGAACTGAAAACTTTGATTTGTCATAACCACTATCAAGAGGATAGTTATTGTTCATTTCTTGAACTACTTCATTTGCTTTACTTAATGGAAGAAACCTGTTTTTACCAAAGGATTTGTTTAATTTTCCACTTTCAGACCAATGAAGATATGCCATAGGAGGCATTTCTCCCTTTAGAGTCTGGCTTAAAGTTTTTGGATCATTAGCAATAGCATCAACAAGACGTTCTACAGACCACTCTTCACGCTCTTCTCTAGTTTTTGAGTTTCCTTCTGGAACAATAATTTTGCTGTAGATTTTTTCAAAAGTATCAAAATCTAAATTTTTGAAATAGCCTTGTTCTTTTCCCTGACTGTAGATTTCCTTATGATCTTTAGCAACATCTTCTAAATCAGAACTTAACTGCTTAATCAGATCGGAATTTTCTCTTTGTTCAGTCAATGCCTTAGCATCAGTTATAGCTGTATCAAGGTTCTGTTGTGTGATAGGCTCTGAATCAGTTAAAAGTTTTTGTGCCTGACATGCTTCCTTAGCTTTAATGTATTCAGGATCAAAGCTCATGATAAAGTCAGAGATTTTTTCTGCATCACTTGCTGCTTTAAGAATTTCCTTTGGCTCTTTCTTTAAAACTTCGACCCAGCTTTTTATATATGCTTTATGGTTATCAGCAATTTTAGGCTCAATGCCTAACTGCATACAGAGCATGGCACTTGCAATTTCAGCTCTTAGTTCTTCTCTGGCATATCCAGGAGAGCCAAATTTTCCTGTCAATGGTCTGTCTAATCTAGATTTATGACCAGTCCAATGCCCAAGTTCATGCAGAGCTGTTGCATAATAATCAGTTGGATCTTTATATTGTGTTTTTAATGGTAGCTCAATTGAATCTGTTGCAGGTCTGTAGCATGGTGTTTGACAGGTTAATTCATTTTTGATGTCAGCTTTTGATGCTACAAGAATGTTTTCTGCTTTTTCATTTGGCGACCATTTATGATCTGGCTGTTCAACTTCTGGTAATTTAGGTAGATTTAAACCTTCAAACTGTTCGACATTAAAAACCATAAAAGGCTTAGGAAACATTTTTTCTTCGTATTGTTTCAGCCCATTTTCGTCAAGAATTGGATTACCTTCTTCATCCTTAACTACAACTTGAGTAGGCTTGAAATTGAACCCCCAGATGCAGTGCTCGCCTTTTTTGACTTTACCTCCGAGCTCATTAGCCTGAGCCATTGTCATAAAGCGAGGATCTGTATATCCTCTCATGTAACTTTGAAGTGCAAAGTTAAATGAGTTCATGCCCCTATATACTGTTCCAGATGCAGGATTGAAAGGTTTAATGTAGCTGAACTTATCAAAGCCAGATCTCCAAGGAAGAGTTTCCTCTTCAAGTGCTTTGATAAAGACATCTGCTATTTCTTTTGCAGTGTCAGTGTAATGATCTTTCTTCTGAAAGTTTTTCTTATTGTAAGCCATGAGATTAAACCTCTTCAGCAGCTAAGAGTAATTCTGCCTCTGCATCTTCTTCTGCTATCTCCTGCTGAGACCTAACATCGTTATCAGAGTAGCCGACAGCTTCAGCTTCCTCTCTTGTTATGAATAATTCAGGAGCAGTTTCTGCAAGCTGCTGGATCCTTCTATTTAATCTGTCAGCTAGAACATTGTTGCTTATAGCAGCAGCTACGCTTCTGTTAATTTGTTCTGTCATATTTTTTTTGTCCTTTTTATGTCTTTTTTTAAGTTTGCTAAATTTGTTTTTAACTTTCTAAAATAAGGAGTTGGCAAATTTTTTAACTAAAAATTAAGTGTTTTTAAGTGTCTTTTTTTATGCTATATTTCTCTTTTAAAAAATAACCTGTTGAAAGATAAAGATTTAATATTCTCAATTAGAGAACAGCATAAGGCTAAAAAGCAGCACAGCAACTCTAAAAAGGACTCTTAAATTCTTTGTTTTTTCCTTAATTGGAGTTTCCCTAAGTGCATCTGCTGAAAGCTCCGCAGATAACTTTGATGTTTTAGCTTCAAAGTGTGCTCCAGATGTTGCTAAAGACACTCTTCACGCCCTTGTTCTGACAGAAAGTAGCATGAACCCTTATGCTGTCGCTGTTGTCGGTCAGAAAGTTTCTCAGCCTCAATCTATTTCTGAAGCCCTTTCTCTTGTAAAAAAACTAGATGCTACAGGTGCAAATTATTCCCTTGGTCTTGGCCAGATTAACGTTAAGAATTTCAAAACTCTTGGTGTTACCGCAGAAGAGATGTTTGATCCTTGTGAAAATTTAAAAGCTACTCAATACATCCTAAAAGACTGTTTCGTTAGAGCTAAGGGAAAAGATAAATCTCAAGGAAAGCAGTTAGGTGATGCTCTTTCTTGCTACTACTCTGGTAATGAAAAAACTGGATATAAAGGGTACGTTCAAAAAGTGATTGCCAATTCTGATAAATACACTTCTGTCAGAATTCCTTCAATAAAAGAAGCAAAAAAAGAATTGAATAACAGTCCTGCAACATCTGCAGGATCTGAATCAATCGTGATCAATTCTGATCATGTAACAGGTAGCCTGATCAGCTCAAATTCAGCTCCGTCAGGTCTCATTTTTTAACAGGAAAATAATATGAATATAAAGTTAGTTAAAAATCTTGGTTTGTGTTCTCTGATTGTAGGTCTATGTGTGCTTGATCAGGCTGTTGCTGCAGGTGCTACAGATGTTAAATCAAAACTTCAGTCTATTTTAGATGTGGTTCAGGCCTGCGGTGTTGTAGTTGCTACTGGTGCTATCTGTTGGGCAGGTTTCAAAATTGCCTTCCAGGGAGAATCATTACGTAACGTTGCAGGTCCTTTAATCGGCGGCATTATCGTTGGTTGTGCAGCTTACTTTGGTGCTCTGTTAGTTAACTAAAAGTAGGGGAGAGCATCGATGTCAGATCAAGAAAACAAGTACATGCTAAATAATGCTCCTATCTTCAAAGGTGCAACCAGACCTCCTTGTGTTTTAGGAATACCTCTTACACCATTTGTGTTCGTGGCTGGAGGCATTCTTATTGCAAGTCTTGTTATATGGCTCCCACTGGTGTTCTCCCTTATTCCGATCCTATGGATCATGCACAAAATTGCTAAAGATGATGATCAGAGATTTCTACAACTTTGGCTGTCGTACAGAATAAATTTCCTTGGCAGTAACAGGCTATTTACTGGTTATAACGCTTTATTTCCAGCAACTTATAAAAAAGACACTAAGAGAAAATAAATGCAACAACAAGAATTATTAGAAAACAGAGTACGCCTGATGCAGTCTGCTAAGAGCGTAGGAAAATTTATCAATTTGTCATCTGTAATTGCACCTTCTGTCGTCATCGGCAGAGATGGTGAATTAGTGACAACCTGGAAGATTCAGGGCATGGCATTTGAGACCAGTGAAGACATCACTTTAGATGGTGCTATCAATTCACTGAATATTCTTTATCGTTCACTTGCTTCAAGTAAGACTGCTCTTGCAGTACAGATTCACAGATTAAGAAGACCTATGACTGATGAACTGTCTGCTTGTGAAGAAGCAGGCTTTGCTCATAATCTATCAAAAGCTTATAACAAAAAGATAGGACATGAGTCCCTCATGTCAACTGAGTTGTATTTTACTGTTATTGAAAAGAGAAAATCATTAAAGAAAAGTAAGCGTTCAGCAGAAGTTATCAAGCAGGAGCTTTTAGCAAGATTAGAAGTCTTTAACAAGATTGCTGAAAATGTAGAGCGTTCATTAAGCTCTTTTTCACCAAAAAGATTAGGCGAATACAAGAAGAATAATAAAGAGTATTCCTCTCAGTTAGCTTTTTATAATTTTCTTGTTACTGGTGTATGGCAGGAAGTTGTAATTCCAAAATGTCCTTTATATGAAGCATTGATGCCAGAAGCTATCTTTTCAGGCTCAGATTTCTTGGAAATTCAAAGTGCAAATGGCCATAAGTTTGTGCAGGCTTTAGAGTTTAAGGATTACGCTCAGAGCAGCTATTCAGGCATTTTAGACGGCCTTTTATATCCTGATGTTAATGCTGTAAAGAAGCCTTACATCTTTATTGAAACTCAGACTTTCTGCTTCTTATCAAAATATGATGGTCAGCATTTCCTAGAGTTACAGCAAAAACAGCTACTTTCATCTGAAGATGCAGGTGTTTCACAGATTCAGGCAATGTCAGCTGCTATTGATGGTGTTGTCAACGGTGATTTCTCCATCGGAGAGTATAGCTACTCTTTAACTTTATTTGCTGATTCTTATCAGGAAGTAAAACAGAATACAGCAGATGCTGCTAAGAAACTTCAGGATGAAGGTTTTTTAACCTTCCTAAGTACATTGGCTCTACCTGCAGCATTTTTCTCACAGTTACCTTGTAACTTAGCCTTACGACCTCGTTTAGCCAAAATTACTTCAGTTAACTTTGCTCAGTTAGCTCCACTACACAATTTCATCTCAGGTAAGAGAGAAGGTAATCCTTGGGGTGAAGCACTAGCACTGTTGCAGACTCCATCTAATCAGCCTTATTACTTTAACTTTCATACAAGTCCTATAGGCGAAGATTCTTTTGATAAAAAGACTCTAGCTCATACCACAATCATAGGTACATCAGGATCTGGTAAGACTGTTTTAATGAACTTCTTGCTGTCAATGGCACAGAAGTACAGAACGCCAACACAAAAGATGACTACAGTCTATTTTGATAAAGATCGTGGTGCCGAAATTGCAATTCGTGCACTGCATGGTGGGTATTTAACTGTAGAAAACGGCAGACCAACTGGCTTTAATCCTTTTCAGATGGAAGCAAATAAGTCAAATATTCAGTTTTTAATTTCATTTGTTAAGTTGTTGTTATCAATGGATGGGATGCCAATCACCGCTGCAGAAGAACAGCAGATCCAACACGCTGTAGAAACTGTTATGGGAATGCCTGTACAGCTAAGACGATTGGGATTAATTCCTCAGAACTTAACTGATGGTCTTACTCGTGAAGAAAGACAAAACTCTCTTTCAGTACGACTTAAAAAGTGGTGCGAAGGCGGCGATCTTGGTTGGGTTTTTGACAATGAAAAAGACTTACTTGACTTTGATGCTTATCCAAATTATGGAATAGATGGTACTGCATTCTTAGACAATAAAGCAGTTCGCACTCCTATAGCTTTTTATCTATTAAAGCGCATGGATCAAGTAATTGACGGCAGAAGATTCATCTTTGTGATGGATGAGTTCTGGAAGTGGTTGCTTGATGAAGCTTTTAGAACTTTTGCCTTTGATAAGTTGAAAACAATGCGTAAACAGAACGGCTTTGGCGTGTTTGCAACACAGTCACCATCTGACGTGCTTAATTCTGAAATTGCAAAGGCTGTTATTGAGCAGTCTGCAACTCAAATCTTTTTACCAAATCCAAAGGCAGATAAAAAGGAGTACATCGAGGGCTTTAAGGTCTCTGAAGCTGAATTTATGTGGATCCAGGGCTTAAAAGAAGACTCAAGAATGATGCTAATTAAGCAAGGCTCACGAAGTGCAATCTGTAAGCTTGATTTGGGGTGGGCTAAAGAGCCTTTAAGGGTGCTATCAGGCTCTACGGATAACATCAATCTGATTGAGCAGCTAAGAGCTCTTGTTGGGGACAATCCAGATAAATGGCTCAATCTGTTCCAGCAGATAAAAAATGATTCAAAAACAGTAAAACAAATACAACAAAGATATGGCACAGAGCCTGAATTATGGCTCTCTCACTATTTAGAGGAGTGTGTTCATGAAGGTTAGTTTGCAGTTGTCAGCGTTAGCAGTTGCTGTATCGATGATTTCTACTTCAGCTTTTGCATCTGGTATTCCTACAGTCGATATTGCTAATTTGACTCAAAATTTAACTCAGTATATCGAAGAGTTTAATCAGGCATTAAAGCAGTATAAGACTTTAGAAAATCAGTACAAAGAAATGCAGAACACAGTGAATGAGCTGAAAAATGTTAATAATGCCATCGAAGGCATAAATAAGGTTGGCTCACTGATCTCAATTGTTGATTCTGTATGGGATAACGAATATCGCAAAATTATGGATATTTCCAACAGCGATTATTTTAAGACTGATGCATCTCTTGACTCTAATGGCATGAAGTTTAAAGAACACTATGCAAAGCAGTGCCCATCTCTTGCCACAGATGACATGAAGTCAAATTGCAACAAAATAGCCGTTTTAAAAGCCAATGTAGATAACATTCCTGTAAAGCTGTACACAAATATGCAGGATCTGATTCAGGAAGGTCGTCAAGCATACAACAAAGCTTCTAGTGCACAAACAGCAAAAGACATTGCTGATGCTACTGCTGCTCTTAATTATGTAAACCAGAAATTTCAGACTCGTTTTAATGAAGCTCGCATGGCAAGAGAGCATTTTGATAATTTAATTAGACAAGAGGAAGCAGAAAAGGAAGCCATAGAAAATGCATTTTTTGCTGGAGCCACTGAACAGCAGATTGAAGACGTTCACTTTGGATACTAAAAGGAGCGAGTCATGGCAGTAAGTGTAGGTTCTAGAGGTTTTTTTGAGTATGTTGGAGACGATATTATTAAGGCTCCAATACAAAATTTTACAGACCAATTTTCAAGTAATCTTATACCAACGATTACTCCTATTCTGATAGTAGGATTAACTCTTTATTTTGTTTTAAAAGGCTATTTAGCCATGACAGGAAGATCACAAGATCCGATCATGGAGATTCTGATCCATGGCTTTAAAGTTGCGTTGATTGCTTATATTTTTTTAAACACAGGTAACTTTATCAACTACAGTTGGGATTTTCTTGATGCTTCTGAACATCTGATTTTAAATGCTATGCCTGGTACTCCAGATTCCTCATGGAACGCAATCGATAAGCTGTGGGTTGAACTTTTTAAAATTGAAGAGAAATATTATGAATGCGTAAAACATTTCAGTCTAGGCAAGATGATCGTGATGGGCCTACTAGGTGTAATCTTTGTTCTTGCAAGTCTATTTTTGACTTGTTCTGCTTTCGGAGTTCTATTGATCACAACTATTAGTCTTGCAGTAGTGTGTGGTTTTGGCCCTTTATTCGCAGGTTTTCTATTTTTTCCTCTCACAAAGTCTTGGTTCGATGGTTGGTTAAAGGTATGTTTGGGCTTAGCTTTTACAAAAATCTTATTTAGTGCTTTTTTAATGCTTGTATGTTCTGTTGTAAACGGAATGCTACCAACTTGGTCATCTGTTAATCAGTCAGCAGGTGACTCATGGATGCCTTTATTAGAAAACTTTTTAACCTTGGTTATAGTTATTGTTTCTGCAGCATCTCTGATATCTAAAATTCCTCAAATTTCATCTTCAATGGTTGGCGGTGCGCAATTGGCATTTAGTGGATCTTCAAGTGCAATGGGAAGTTTTGCTGGAGCTATGAATAGGGCTGGTTCAACTATGGCTGCTGGAAAATTAATGGGCGGAATAGGAAAGGAAGCAATGGGGGCTGCAGGTTCGTCATTAACATCAGCTTCTGGAATAGCAAAATTAGCAACTGGAGTTGCTACAGGAGGAGCTTCTTTTGCTGCTCAGATTGGAATGGCTGCATTAAAAGGCGGAATGCAAAATAGAATTAATCGCTCTCTTCAACAAATTGGAAGTAAATAAAAAATGACAAATTTAAAGTGTATGTGTGGACTTATGTGTTCAGGTTTGATGTTAGTTGCTGGTTGTGCTACGCCACCAAAGCCAACTCAGCCAGAAGGCGAAAAGATTGTAATAAATCCTCATGCAGATTTGGATCTTCTTGTAAAACTCAGAAAGGAAGAACTAAAAGCTCAGAAGAATAACAATTATGAAATCAATTTAGAGGAGATAGAAGGTGAACTTTCTAAATAAAAGCAAAAACAATGCTTCATCAGCAATCAATACAGTAAAGACTCGTTCTGAAGAAATAAATTGGGAAGTTTCTAGAATTGAAATGATTGAAGCTAGCGAGCGTAAAGCCTGGACTATTGTCAAAATCGTCAGCTTTGCTGTTGTTGCTTTATCTATCGCTATTATCTGTCTGTTTCCTTTAAAAACAACCGAGCCTTATGTTATTCAGGTTGATAAGAGCACTGGTCTTACAGACATTTTGCACATTGCTGATGTTCAGGATATTCCAGTAAGTGAAGTGATGGATAAATACTGGATCAATACATTCGTGCTTTCACGTGAGTCTTACGACTGGAATATGTTAAATGATCTTATTGAAAAGGTTCGTCAGCTATCAATTCCTATTGTCTATGAAACTTACGCCCAGCAGTTCATGAAAACAGGCAAGCAGGATCCTTTAGATGACAAGTTAAAAGATAACTTCCGCATTGTTGTCAATGTAAAGAGTGTAGTAATAAATCGTGGCAGAGAAAATGTGGCTACAGTACGATTTTCTAAAACTACTTTCAACAACGCCAATGGCCATACTGTTGGAACCAATAATTGGACAGCAAATATAAGCTTTGATTACTACCCAGAGTTTGACACTTCCGAAGCTACAAGACTTGTAAATCCTTTCGGTTTTAAAGTTCTCTCTTATCAGGTTGATCCTGAGTTGAATTAAGGTGGTTAAGATGTTTTATAAATCACTTTTAACAGCGGTAATATCAGCTGCTTTATTCAGTTCACAAGCTTTTGCTTTAGCCACACCTTCAAAGAGCAAGTTAGACAGCAGAATCCAGTATGTGAATTATTCAGAGCACAATGTAACTAAGATTAAAGCAGTTAATGGCTACATAACAACCATTACTTTTTCATCAGGTGAAACTGTATCTAATTATGGTTCTGGCTATTCTACAGCATGGGAGTTTGCTGCAGCAGATAATCACTTCTTTTTAAAGCCAAAAGATAAAGAAGCAACAACAAATATTGTTATTGTTACCAATAAACACACATATTCAATTGATGTTGAACTGGTTACAGACGAAAAAGCTGCAACTTATCAGCTTGTCTATAAATATCCTGAAGATGAAGCAAGGATAAAAGAACGTAAAGCTGACATTAAAAAGCTCACTGATGAGCTTGAAAGAACTGATCCTAATGTTGCTGAAGAACGACCTGTAGGAAACTATCAGTACACCATGAATTTTGGCAAGGATGAAGGCTCACTAGACCTAGCACCAGCACTTGTCTATGACAACGGTCAATTTACCTACTTCAGATTTAATTCTCAAAAGGATTTTCCTGCAATCTACAGAGTATCAAGTGACGGTGAGTCATTAGTGAACTCTCACGTAGAAAAGGGTGTTCTAGTAGTTCATGGAGTTTACAAAGAGTATCGCTTAAGAGCAGGAAAATCAGTTGTAGGTGTCTATAACGAAAACTACCGAGGTGGGGATTTACAGCCAGCATCTGGCACTACTGTAAGCAGCGTTTCACGAGAGGTTATCAAATAATGTCAGATCAGCCAAAAAATCCAGAGCAAAATGAAAATCATGACTATACACAGCAAGGAATTCCTTCTGTAGCTCAAAATAACGTAGTAACACCTAATCAGAAAAACGCAAAGAAATTGCTTTTTCTTGCCTTTTTGATTGGTTTAGCTGCTCTAATCTGGGGCTTAACTCATTTTAAAGGTACTTCCTCAGATGATGCTGATAAGCAGGCAAACAGCAATATGCAGGCTTTGACTTCATCTAAGTCTGTAACTAAGCCTGTTTTGCCTCCTAAAGATCCAGAGCCAGATCCTGTTTTGCCACAGCCAACACAGCAGCCAATTGATGATCTTCCTCCATTAACAGCACAAGCTGATTCTTCAGGTCGTGTTCAGGTTACATCTGGTTCAACAATAAGTGTTGTTGGAGCAAATGGTGAAGTTGAAGTTACTACAGAGCAGCTAAAATACGCAGCTCCTATGATGGGAAACGTTATCAATAATTCTAACGAGAGTAATAGAGGTTATTCTCAGGAAGGTTATTCTGAAAACGATAGAAACAGCGTTCTTGAAACTTATAAGAACAGCATGAATAGTATCAATGGTGGTTCTGAGTCAAATCTTACATCAAGAATAAAGTCAATGGATACTCCTGATGGCACTGCAAGAGTAATCAGACAGCCAAGTTTAACTTTAGCAAAAGGCACCATGATTGAGTGCATCTTGGAGACTCGTGTAGATACTTCAGTGCCAGGTATGGCTTCATGTGTAATTCCTCAAAACATTTATTCGATGGATGGCAGAGTTCTCTTAATAGAGAAAGGTACAAAAGCTATTGGTGAGTACCAGGGAGCAGTTCAAAACGGTCTTGAGCGTATTTTTATGCTCTGGTCAGAACTTAGAACACCTGAAGGTTTAGCTGTATCACTTTCATCCCCTACTACAGATGCATTAGGTGGTGCAGGTATGGGTGGATATACCGATCATCACTGGTGGAAGCGTTTTGGTAATGCACTGATGTTCTCGATGGTAGCCGATGCTTTTCAGTATGCAGTTAATACCGCAAACTCCAATACTACAAATAATAACGTAACTTATGAAAATTCTTCTGATGGTATGGATGAAATTATCAAAGCTGCAATGCAGCAGTCTGGCAACATTCCTCCAACTCTGATTAAGAACGCTGGCGAACGTGTAGGCATCTTTGTTGCTCGTGATGTTAATTTCTCTAGTGTTTATCATCTACAGAAAAGGTAGCACACTATGGCACTGAAAAAAGATGCAACTGTAAGCTATTTACTAGAGGACTTTAAGCAGTTCTTTGATGATCCTGATGTTACTGAAATCTGTGTAAATGCACCAGGCGAGGTCTGGTGCGAAAACAAAGGAAAGTGGGTTTGCACAAAGGTTGAAAAACTTACTTATGATCGACTGCTACAACTTGGAATCGCCGTAGCAAAGTACGCTAATACTGAGTTTGGTGAAAACGCTCCAATCGTATCTGCTGTACTCCCTAACGGTGAACGTTCGCAGTTTGTAATGCCTCCTGCATGTAAAGATGGCACTATTTCAATAACAATCAGAAAACCTAGCTTTTATGTGCGTTCAATGGAAGATTACGAAAGTAATAACTTCTTTTCTAACGTCAAACCTGCAGCTCATTTAAGTGTTGAAGATCAAGAGCTGATGCAGATGCAGCAGAAAATACTTGTTGAGCAGGATGGTCAAAAGCAGGCATTGATGAGAGCTCAATTTTTACAAAGAGCGGTAGTGCTCGGTAAAAATATCATCATCGCAGGTGAAACTGGTTCAGGTAAGACTACTTTTATGAAAACACTCATGCAGTCTATACCTACAGATCAAAGACTAATCACAATTGAAGACGTGCCTGAATTACTGTGGGGACTTCCAAATCATCACAATGTGGTGAATCTTTTATATCCATCTGAAGCTAAAGACGATGCAGTAATCACTGCAGCATCACTGATGCGCTCATGCTTGCGTATGAAGCCAGACCGTATTTTGTTAGCTGAGTTGCGTGGTGGTGAGACATTTGACTTCTTGAATGTATGCCTTTCAGGACACGGAGGCACTATTACATCATGCCATGCAGGAAGCTCAAAAGGTGTTTTTGAATACCTGGCTTTAAAAGTGATGCAGTCCTCTGTAGGTAAAAGCCTTCCATATCCAGTTATTTTCAAGCTCTTACATCTGGTTTTAGATGTCATTGTCTGCATTCATAACGACAAACAGAACGGCTTAGGTCGTCATATCACTGAATTGTGGTATGACCCTGAATCAAAGTTTAAGGAGTATTAAATGGGACAGCCAAAAAAGAAATTTAAGCTTAACATGATGTATGTAGTCCCAGTATTGGTGATTATTGGCTTTATAGCACTATGTTATGTAGGCTCTCTTCTTTTAATGCACTTAAACGGATTGCCTTTAGAGAATGCTGGCCCTTTTACAGCTTTTAGATACTTTCCTATCTATAAAAATTCGCCTGTAAAATCCGTAAGGCTTACAGTGATTTTCTGTGCTGCATTCCCTTTTTTAGTAAGTGCAGGCATTGCAGTTCTCTTTTACATCACTAAATACAAGCCTCGTGCGTTGCATGGAGATGCTCGTTTTGCAACTTACATGGAGATTAAAAAAGCAGGTCTTGTTGCTCGTGACAGCTATGACAAGACAATTTTGGTAGGTCAGTATAAAGAACACGGCCGAAACGAATATTTGTGTTATGGCGGTTATCAGTTTGTGATGCTAGCTGCTCCAACACGCTCTGGAAAAGGCGTAGGCGTAGTTATCCCAAATTGTCTTAATTACAGTGATTCTCTGGTTGTTCTTGATATTAAGCTTGAAAATTTCTATAAAACAGCAGGATTTAGAGCAAAAAGTGGTCAGGAAGTTTACCTCTTTGCTCCATATGATGAATGTGAATCAGAAAGACAGAGCGGTAAACCTGCACCTATGAGAACACATAGGTACAACCCTTTAGGCTATGTAAGCTCTGATCCTGTAGATAGAATTGGCGATATAGACTCAATTGCTCAGGCTTTTTACAACAATCCAAACTCTAAAGATAAGTTTTTCGATGAACAGGCAAAAGATCTGTTTCGTGGCATAACAATGCTTGTTTTAGAAACTCCAGGCATTCCTCATACTTTAGGAGAAGTGTTCAGACAGTCATCTGGCTATGGAAAAGCTCTTCCAGAGCATCTTAATGAGATGATTGAAAAGGCAAAAGCAGAAGGTAGGCCATATTCTGATGAATGTGTTGCAGCAATTAGCCGTGTATGCACCTTATCTGATAACACCTTTGCAGGTGTTAAAGGTTCAATGCAGGTTCCTTTAATGCCATGGGCTAATGCTCGTGTAGATGCTGCAACCAGTGCCAATGATTTTGATTTAAGAGATGTTCGTAAAAAAAGAATGACCATCTATGTAGGCATTACTCCTAATAAGCTTGCTGAGGCTAAGAACATCATAAATCTTTTCTTTGATCAGCTCATTAATTTGAATACAAAAACACTACCTCAACAGGATAAATCACTTAAATATCAGTGTCTGATGATTTTAGATGAGTTTACAGCAGCAGGAAAAATCAATCAGATTGCTCAGTCTATTTCATATCAGGCTGGCTATAACATGAGAGTTCTGACAATTATTCAGAACAAATCTCAGTTAGAAGATGTTTATGGTAAGCCTGGTGCTTTAACTTTGATGTCTAACCATGCCTTGATGATTATGTATGCTCCTTCCCCTGTAGTGCAATCAGATGCTAATGAATATTCTGAAATGCTGGGATATCAGACTGTTAAAAATACTTCTCATTCTCGTTCTTTTGGCAAGCAGGGATCACGCTCAGACTCAACCTCAGATCAAAAGAGAGCTTTAATGCTTCCTCAAGAATTAAAAGAAATGGATATGTGGGAAGAGATCGTGTCTCTTGAACACACTAAGCCTATTAGATGCGGAAAAATAAAATACTTTGAAGATCCAACTTTTACAGCTCGTGTTGATTGGCAGATCCCTGAAATTCCTCTAGTTGATCTTGAAGAGTTCATGCAGAGCACAAAAGCAGGTGCCAAGATCCTTTCAAATACAAGTGAATCAGAAAATGAGCCAGCAGATCTTGATCAAATAGGTAAAAACGATGTTCCAAGTCAAGATGAAATAATAAGTCGACTAGATCAGATCCCAGAAAATAAGCTGGTTGATGTTATATCACTTGTTAAGCAGAGTTCACTTCTTAACAAGCTCAGTATTCCTGAACTTAAGATGAATTATGGTGGAACGTCTGAGGATTCTAAAAAGAGAATGCTTTCTGACTTTTTTGAGTCATCCCCTGATGATGAAACTTTGGATGATGTTTTAGAGCAGAGTGATCTTAGTGAAGATGAGCAAGAAACTCTGTCCCTCATGCAAGAATTTACAGTGGATGAAAATTCACAAAAAGGACTTTTTGTTTCTGAAGAATACAAACAGGTTCAAGCAGCAGACGTTCTAGCTAAATTTGGTTTTAGCTCGATTAAAGAATCTGATGAAATACCAGAAGATCTTGACAGTATCAATGCACAACTTGAGTCACTGTTTGGCAATGCTTTAAGTGCTTAATCCTATATGACAGAAACAGAATTAGATCCTGAGTTAATCAATGAAGTTGCGATTTATATAACGCAACTTCAACTGAAGAGAACTCAAATGATTATTAAGGACAAGCAGGCGAAAGCAGATGCCCTTGAAGAGAAATTGAATTTATTAACTAAAGAAAGAGGAGAATTTAAAATGGCAGAAAACAATGAAAATGCAAAAAATCAGTCTGAGAAAGTTCAGAACTACAAAATTTACATTTATCAGAATCCTGAGATAACAACAATTGTTCCAAAAACAGGAAAAAATGCAGGGAAGACAATTGATGTTATGAGTGTAAAAGCTTTGCATAGAAATTATGAAATCAATGATACAACAGGCGACTTTGTCAAAAAAGATCCAACTTTTATGACCCTAAAAAAGTACGGAGAGGAGCATGAGGATCTTAAACAGCTGGCTTTTCTTATTAAGCCAGGCATGCAACTTAGAGTGAATGGCTATTTAACATCTCACGAATATGAATTTACAGATCAGAAAACAGGTGAGCTTCGCAAACAGACTGCAATTGAACTCAATGCAAATAGTCTGATGCTTGATCTTAGTCAGCAAGGTCTTAAATCAATTACTTTTGAACAGCAGAAGCGTGAAAATGACAAAATTCAGTCACCTGAACTGTAAATAGAACTGGAGGAAATATTATGAATTTAAAGCGATTTTTTGCTCTATCATTGATTGCATTATATTCATCTGCAACTTTAGCAATAAGCTCTGGCATCAGAAGTAATAAAGATAATGAGTGTGCTATCTGGTTGTGTCTTCCTACTGGATTCGCAACAGATGGTTGCTCTTCGGCTCATAGTGCATATATAAGTAGAATAACCGATGTTAATTATCATGGTACAAGAAAATATACTGATCTTCCTGATTTTAAATACTGTGAAGAAAAAGAGCCTAATAATTTACAGAGTACAGTCAATATTCCTAAAAGTGAAATGTCTTATGTAACTTATTATGAAATCAAAATGCCAGCATACAATACTGCAACTCGATGGAAATGGATATACAAAGAAGAATCAAATCGTCAGTATGGTTGCGATAAAGTAGAAAATAACAGATGCTATAAACGCCTTTATCAGGTTGTTGCTGCGGTATCAACAACTCCTGCACGAACATTTCAGTCATCAACACCAACTCATAAATACAAAACCATAAATATAGGAGAACGATTCTATACTGAAAAAACAGCACCTTACAGCTCAGTATCAGAAGTCAGAGTTGATGGCAAAACAGTTGGTGAACGTTATTATAGGTAATGTGTAATGAACAGACTTTTTATAGCTGAAAAGCCATCTGTAGGTAAGGCTATAGCTGAGGCTTTAGGTAAATCAAAATCAGATAAAGGCTACTGTGAGACTAAGTCAGGTGATATTGTCACCTGGTGCTTTGGTCACTTAATGGAGTTAGCTACACCTGATGTGTATTTGCCTGACGATGTTCCTACAACCAAAAACGGATCAAAAGTTTGGAGAGAGCAGGATCTTCCGATTGTACCTGAAAGATGGAAGATTCAAGTAAAAGCAGACTGCAAAGCTCAGTTTAACGTTATCAAAAAGCTTGCTTTAAAATCTAACATCACTACTATTGTTAACTGTGGTGATCCTGATCGTGAAGGCCAGCTTTTAGTTGATGAGATTTTGTCTTATATTGGCAATAAAAAGCCTGTTTTGCGTTACTGGGCTTCTGCTGTAGATAGTGTTTCAGTAAAAAGAGCTTTATCTTCACTTGAGTCTAATGAAAAATATATAGGCATGAGAAATGCTGCTTTAGGAAGAAGTCACGCTGACTGGCTTATTGGTATGAATGCAACAAGAGCATTTACTCTTGCTTCAAGAAGAAGTGGTAAAGGCTCTCTTCTCTCTGTCGGCCGAGTTCAGACACCAACGCTTAATCTTGTAGCTACACGAGATCATGAGATTAATAACTTCAAGCCTCAAACTTATTATGTGTTTAAAGGTAACTTTAAAGCAGAAAATAAGACTTTCACCGCTACACTGCAGTATGGTGAAACTCAAAAAGGTCTGGATAGTGAAGGCAGGCTTATTGATCTTAATGTTGCAAGATTTTTACAGCAAAAATTAGCTAATGCCAAAAAGTCAAAAGTAATTGCGTTTGAGACAAAAAGAAAAGATAAGAATGCACCGTTAGTGTACTCATTAGCTTCAATTCAAGCAGAAGCAAATGCTAAATATGGCTACTCTGCAGAGCAAATACTCAATATATGCCAGGCACTTTATGAAAAGTACAAGCTCACTACTTATCCTCGTTCTGATTGTGAATACCTACCAACAGTTCAACATCAGGATGCTGCTAAGGTTTTAAAGTCCTTATACTCTTTTCATACAGAGCTGAAATCAATAATTTCGAAAGCAGATCCTTCAATAAAGTCCAAAGTATGGAACGATAGCAAAATAACAGCCCATCACGGAATCATCCCAACCCAGCAAGTAGGTAATTTATCTGAGTTGAAAGACGATGAAAGAAAGGTGTATATGCTTATTGTTAAGCGTTATTTAAGCCAGTTCTTTCCTTCTGCAAAACTTCTAGCTACAACAATCAAAATGGATGTGTCAGGCGAAGTATTCGCCTGTAAAGGCTCTGTAGTAGTTGAAAGTGGCTATTTAGCTGTTTATGGTGGTGAAGATGATGCTGTAGAGCAGGACAAAGACGATGAAAAAGAAGACTCTCAAAGTCTTCCAAAACTCTCTGTAGGTGAAATTGTTGATGTTCTGAAGATAAGTCCTGTAACAGCGCAGACAAAGCCTCCAGCATCTTTCACAGAAGGAACACTTATCCAAGCAATGCAAAATATTTATAACTTTGTACCAGATGGCCCTTTTAAGAAGGTTTTGAAAGATGGTGATGGTATTGGAACAAGTGCAACAAGAGCAGGCATTATTGCTGAATTGAAGAGAAAAGGCTTTTTAGAACTTGTTGGTAAAAAAATCAAAGCAACTCCTGTAGGAATAAGGTTATTAGAAGAGCTTCCTGATTTATGTAAAAATCCAGTACTTACGGCAATGTTTGAATCCCAGTTGAAACTTGTTGAAAGTGGTCAAATAACTTGTAAGCAGTTTGAAGAAAAGCAGAAGGCTTTCGCTCTTCAGCTTGTTGAAAAGGCTTCAAAATTGACTATTTCTCTGCCAGGCGGTTCAGTATCAACATCTAAAGGAGCAAAAATTCAAAACAATAGAGCTAGACCTTTAAAATCAAAAGTGAATCCCTTTAAAAGGAAATAGAAATGGAAAGTCCTCTTAATGCATATAGAGCATTTGTTCTTTCTGAAATATATAAGCTCGGAGATGATTTTGCTCATGTAATGGTGTCACTCAAAAATTCTCTGACTTCAAAGCAGGTTAATGCCTTATCCAAACGCTCTTTACAACTCATTGATAGAATTGAAAATCTGAACAGAATATTGTGGGCACTTGAAATCTATATCAAGAGTGATATCCTTTAATAAGGAGAACTGTCAAGAAATTATCAGTATTTTTAACGAGTTAAGAGAAAATAACGAAATATCGGATATAAATTTAAGATTGAAATGTAGAAAAATAGTTGAATTAGTATTAGAATTAGTCGAAAGACAAAAAACAAATATCACCTGATGAAATTGTTGGTTTAGTATAATCAAGATTTAATATAAGGAAATTAGCAAATGAAATTGTATTCTGTTATTGTTGTTACATTAGCTGCAACCGTCACTTTATCAGGTTGTGGCGAAAAGAAAATTGAGCCTAACAATTACCATTGCACTTATGACAGAGAAGAACTGGAATCTCTTTCAAGACAGGGAAAAATAGATGATGTAACCAAATATATTAAGGAGTGCAGGGTTAAAAAATTAGGTCAATATAATCCTGAAATGATAAAGTTGAAAGACAGAAACTGTGGTTTAGAATTGTTTGACAAAAAGATAACAGAAGCTGAATATAAAAAATGTGAACATGCTCCACAAGATCTTATTGAAAAGTGGAAAAAAGAAGCAGAGCAAATGTAATCTGCAATTCATAGGCCTTGCATATGCAGGGCTTTTTAATAGGAGTTAATCAAATGAATCCGCAACTTGTTCAATTTTTGGTGGCTTGCAAAGCTCAGCTTGATTATTATGAATCCCTTGAAAAGTCATACTTCAATGCTAAACAGTCATGGATTGGTTGGTGCTTCTCTTCTCTTGTCTATATATTCTTGATTGCTCCTCCATGCGCTTGTCTGATTGGTTATTTGTCAAAACTTGTTTTCGTTGGTGACTATATTATTGGCGTGATTGGGCAGCAGAACTATGTGTATGTGTTAGTTGTTTTAAGTGCCGTGTTAATAGGTATCTATAGATATAAAAAAAAGACAGTATGATAATAGTACGGTGAATAGTGTTAAAAAGATTTTCTCAAGTCCAGAATACTATTCATTTTATCAGCAGGTCTCTTCAGTTCTAGGTGAAAAGTATTGCACTGCCCATGCCTGCGGAAAGTTTCTTGAATACATTTCTAGTGGAAGATGTGCTGATCTTATGATGGCAAAGAACATCTATGAACAGGAACTAGCTCAAGAGAGACTTGAACAGACTATCAGAGAAAGAATTTCTGCAGATCTAGCAACTGAACAGCGTGAACAACGTGAACAGGCAGAACGAGAGGCTGAAGAACAGATGCGACAGAATGAATATCAAAGACAGCTAAATATGAATCGTTAGATTTATTCTATAATCTCAAAGAAGATGTGTAGATGTGTGACTCACAAACATTGAGGTGAATATGAGAATACCAGAGAAATTACCAAATCCTCCAAAGTATAGGGACTTCCCAGAAATGACAAAAGAAGAGTGGGAGGATTATTACGCTTGCAGAGAAAAGTATGATATTGAAATGACGGATGAAGAAATCGAAAGTATCTTTGAAGAATCAGATGCTTTATTCGAGAGAGGTCTCAACGAGGAGGCTTGCACAATATTAAATAGAATCCCTGCTGAGCCATTCACTGCAATTTCAGCCAAAATAGCAGGAGGTTTTAGGGCAATTAAATTCCTTAATCTCTCAAAAGCAAAGAAGGTTTACCCTGATGAGTTTTAATTCTTCAAATAATTTCTCTCATCAATGGTTTTCCTCAAAACAAAGCAGTTTCCCTTTTGATTTTGCTTCGTCTGATATTTTTTTGAAAGCAGTAAAATATTCAAATGAAACAGAATTATCTTTTAAACGATTTTGTGAGACTAGGGCAGGAAGTAGTTTAAAACCATTTGATCTTGGTTGTTCAAAATTATCAAATATACTTAAAAATGTTGCATTAGAAGGCAATATTAGCAAAATTGCTGAAATGGACTGTTTTATGGTAGGGTTATGCAGTTATCTTGAAATGTGTATGCATAATGGTGATAGAGCAAGGCAAGAAGGTGCATTAAACAATTTTTCAAAGCAGATAGACTGTTTAAAAGGGATTAAACGGTTTTGTGCAAACTACAAAACTTATGAAAGTTACATACCTCAAATTCAGGCTGCAGTACCAGGTGTAGATAGACAGTTTGCTCAGGGATTACCTTTAGATTCTGTTCATAGAAGTTTAAATAGCATCATTGCATCTTTGCGCAACATGAATTTTGCCAATTACCTTTCTCCTGAATATTCAGAACTTTTAAATACAAGAGAAACATCCTTAAAAAGAGCAAAAGCACTACATGCTCAACAGCAAATCGCATTTATGGATCGTTACTCTGCTGATTTCCCAATAGACAGCCAGTCTGAGATTTTCCTTAATAAAAGAGATGCATTAGTCAAGAGTATTGATTCTGTACTAGAAAAAACTGCATTGGCTCTTTCAGCGAAAGGAGACAAGTCTCAAGAGTTAAACTCTAGCAAGAAAACAAAATCTTCACCTGATATAGAGCGATAAAAGAGGACTTCTATGAATATGAAGCAAAACAGGAGTACCCAGATGAATTTTAAAATAAAATCAGGATACTGTAGGTATATTTACTTTCCCCAAAACTTGTCAGATATTAGAGATGTACAGTAATTTCCCCAATCTTCCATGATCCTTCGTCTTTCAGAAATGTGCTTTGTTCTATCGTAAGCTCCTTTCAAAGGATCTTTTCTTTCATGTAATAGACACAATTCAACGGCATCAACATTGTATCTTTTTGATGCGTTTTCATCAGCACTTGCCCAGCACTTGAAAGATGATCTTGCAGTGCCGTGTTGCGTAATTGGTACAGGCTTGTTTGTTTTCGGATCGAGTATTGATTTATCAACAAATAAAGGTGTTGTCTTAAACCTCTTATGTTCTTCATTTAACTGACAAATAACAGCTTTAAAGACTGAATCGCTATATGCCTTGCATAAATTTGACACAAAAACTGTTTCAGAGCGTTTTTCTATCCACTTTAATAATTGTAAAGCTGCTTTTGAGAGGTAAATAGTTCTGTTTGCATTTTCCTTTTTGTTTTTATCGTGAGCAAGAGGAATAGTCCAGGTTTTCTCATGATAGTCAATTTCAGTCCATTCCATGAGCCTTACGGCCTTAGATCTTGTTGCCGTTAGAATGGAAAAGATTAGCTCATAGGCAGGGACTGTATGTCGATTGAAACATGCTTTTATCAGTTTTGGTACATCTTTCCAATCTAGTGCTGCGTTATGAGATGGTTGTTTCTTCTTTGAATTTAAGGATTTGAGGATTATTCCCAGGCTTCCATCCATATCAACTGGATTCGAGTCCGTGCGATACTTTTTTAAAATTGCATAATCAAAAACTCCTTTTATATGACCTTTAAGTTTTGAGGCCATGAAAGGTTTGTTTACATATGGATCTTTTAAAATCTTCAGAATATCATCTGGTGTGATAGCACTGACATCCATATTCTGAATAACTGGATATGCGTAAGTTACCATCATAGATGAATAATCTCTTTTTCCTTTCATAGAATGTTTAAAAGCACCACTTTCTTCTCTGAAGTTTAAATACTCATCGCTTACTTTCCAGAAAGGATGTTTAATCGTTGTCTTTTTTGCTTCTTTTTCGTCTTTTTTTCGTTGAGCTCTTTTTACTTCGGCTGGATCTTCTCCGTTAAAAACCATCTGTCTGTATTTTAGGCAGAGTTTTTTTGCATCCTTGTAGGAAATAAGTTCACTATTTCCAATAGTGCAGAATTTCTGCTTTCCTTGAAAGTAATAGCGAATTTGATAGGTTGAAGAGAATTCTGTTTTTCGCAAAACAAGACCAAAAGAGCCTCCCAATGAAAAGATTCCTTTTTGTTTGCTCTTTATCAGTTTTTTTAATTCACTTGTCTTAATTTGGGGAAGAATTTTAGGCATAATACACGGTAATAATAAAAACTAATCGATAATCCCCTCTTAAATGCTCTTAAATGGTAAAATGACAATAGAGTAAGAAAGGGAAATTTTTGCTAGCAATCATCGTACTTAATTTAATAACGATGTATAAAAATAACGCTTTGAAAAATAAAGTAAAAATTACTTGTATTATAGCCATTCTCTAATTGAGAATGAGTCTTTTTTGTTTCTTTTAAGGCCTGCATGTTCATCAATAATTTTAATCTGAATATTGAGAGCATTCCAAATCTGTTCCATGTTTTCACTTTTAACAAAGTCCTTTATGCCATCCCTGATCTTTCCTGGAAGAGTTTGGTATTTAGCATCTACCAAGTCATCAATTGCCTTTAAAAAGCGGTTTGGTGATACAATTCTTTCAAGAATATCTTTATTGGTTAAGTTTTTCTTCATATATATAAAATAAATGTAACTTTGTTTGTTGATGTTGATAATAACACGTATTAAAAGTGAATTGGTAAAAATTATTGTCCTTATAATACAATGAAATAATAATTTTTTCTTTCTAAAATAAGGAATTAAATTTTTAATATTTTTTGATATACTTTGATGTTTAAGAAATTTTGATGTAGAATAAAAAATGAGCCTAAACAAAAAATGTTTAAGCTCATTTCCCAAAACCAAAAACTGGAGTAATTATATCATGGTTTGTTGTGAAAACCAAGGTGTAATGACTGAATCTCATGCTGTACTCGGTATCAGCACCATCTCCTAAAAACGGCAGCTTTAAGCTGCTTTTTTTTATTTCTTCTCATTCCTTTGTCTGTTTTCTTATTCTTGCTGTATTATATTTACTTGAATAGCTTACATTCCCAAGATTCTTACTTAGATTATATCGAGGTTTCTATGTCTGATTCTAAAGATGAAAATCTTGCTGAAGAATTATTTTTGAAGCTTAGTGATCCAAAATTTGTCCAACAACAAGTTCAAAATGTTATAGATCTAGATTGGCAATTAGGTATACCAGTTATGCAGGCAGATCAGGATGGTATCTACGAAATAAAACCAGATGGCACTAAGATTTATCAGAAGAAGTGATTATTTAGATTCTGTTTCATTGTAAGCTCTAATAATGCTTTTAACTAGAGCCTCATTATCTGCGTTGTATTCTATTTTTTCTATCTTTCCATTTTCTTTTTTTAGGATAGGCTTATATCTGGATGAGTTGTTGTAAATTATCATACAGTCTGCTTTTTTCATTATCCTAGGCAATAATTCTCTTGATCGTTTGTATCTTCTCTCAATATCTTTTTCGGATACAAAATGTCCTCCTTTTGACACTCTTTGTTTTACTCTTTGTATGTGAAGTTTAGGAGAATCTAGAAGCACATAGATAATCTCAACTGTATAATCAAGCTTATGAGCTTTATCTATCAATTTAAGTATGCTTTCTGAAGAAGCTGTAGTTTCAATTCCAAAGCTAATTCCTTTATTAAAGGAATCTTGTCTCATCTTTAGTGCTAGTTTACTAGCTTGAATGTTAATTACATTTTGAGTGTTTATAGGTAGGTTATTAACGGATCCATAACCTAGCTTTTGAGCTGCTTGTTTAGCTAGAACATCAGGATTGATAAAAATAAACTTATTGTATTTGGAATTAATATTTTTGAAAGCTTCATATGCTGAAGATTTACCTGCTCCATTTGCTCCTGCAATAATAAGAATAGTTCTACAACTTGTACTCATGATGTTGTTTTCTAATAGTAATATCAAATACTTTGGACCATCTAAGTATAGTCCATTCTTATTAGATAGGAAAAGTTCTTAACAGTAAAATCAAGATACAATGAATTTGCTATGAGTTTAGAGAGGTTTATCTTGTTAAGCTTCTATAGCTAAAGGTAAAAGATCTTCGTAAAGTTTACTTTAGCCTTTGTATTTGTTTAAAAGTATAGATAAGTAAAAATTTTTTTCACCGCACATCAAATAAAAATAAATTATCAGCAAAACCGCATATAAATGCTATCTTTGCAGATTGTAACTACAAAAGCATAATTTATTTTCTTAAGTTAACTAAATCTACAGCATCTGGCACTATAATCTTTGTCATTGCCTATATTTTAGGTAATACAACTTTCTTTAGGTTTTAAGATGTACAAAGATGACTTGTAGTCATCTTTGTCAGTATAGGTGAGTGCAAATGAAATATGTCGGATACTACAACGGTGAGATTGGCCCTTATGAGGAAATGTCCATTCCTATGTCAGATAGATCTATTTACTTTGGTGATGGCTGTTATGATGCAACAACTTTTTGTAATCACCATATCTTTGCACTAAACGATCACTTAGATAGATTCTACAATAGCTGTAAGCTCTTAGAAATTGACTTTAAGCTCAGTCGAGAGGATTTAACTGTAGAGCTTAACAAGTGTATAGAAGCTAATGAGTGTGATCATGGCATGATCTACTGGCAGTGCACTCGTGGTTGTGGCGTCCGCTCTCATCCCTTCCCACCAAAAGATGTAAAACCAAATCTTTTGATAATATCAGTTCCACTTGAGCTGGTACCTTACGATACTCGAGCACGCTTGATCACTATGGAAGATACAAGATATGAGCATTGCAATATTAAGACTTTAAACTTAATTCCAAATGTCATGGCAGCTCAGCGCTGTGTAGAAAAGAACTGCTTTGAGACTGTATTCCACAGAAAAGGCATTGTCACAGAGTGTGCTCATTCTAATGTGCTAATTCTAAAGGATGGAGTGCTTCAAACTCATGAGTTAGATAACCACATCCTACCAGGTGTAACTCTAAAGCATCTTTTGAAACTTGCACCAACAGTTGGTTTAAAGACTAAGATCAAAGCTTTCACTTTAGAAGAATTATTTAATGCAGATGAGATCATTGTAAGTAGTTCAGGTGGCTTTTGCACTGGTGCTTATGAGATTGACGGTAAAGCTGTTGGAGGTAAAGATCATCAATCTCTTGTAAAGCTACAACAAGCTTATGACGAGTTTTATAAAAAAGATATTGGACTGATTTAATTTGCAATCGATAAAAGCTTGCAAACAGGTATTTTTGCTTTCGTGCATATCTCAAAATGCACGAAAGGTTGCTTGAAACTCATGCTCTAATAAGACAGCAATCTCTTAAAGTTGTCTTTGTTTTAATGCTAAACCAATTAACTTATCAGCTTTATCTGCAAGAAACAGAGGAATATTTAGCATATCCTCATCTAGTCTTAAATTGTCTAATGAAAAACGCACTCTAAGCTTGGTTTGCTCTTTAAATAATTCCTTGTACTTTTTTAAGCTAGTAGCTTTAGTGTTGGTATCTGCTTTAACTTCAATTGGAAAAATATCGTTTGCTCTCTGAATTAAAAAATCTACTTCATAAGGTGGATTGTTTTGAGACCAATATCTTGGTGTAACTTCAAACTGATTTACTAATGCTTGTAAGACATAGTTTTCGCTTAAAGCTCCTTTAAACTCTGTAAATAATCTATTACCTTCAATAAATGCGCTAGGATCAAGTTGAGAAAGTCGTCTTAAAAGACCTACATCTGAAAGATAGATTTTAAAAGCTGACAAATCGTCGTAGGCTGCTATAGGGAGGTTTGGTTTATTACATCTGTAGATCTTATGGACTAATTGATAATTTTCAAGATAGTGTAAAGCAGTCTCATATTCTCTTTTACGAGCACCTTCTTTTACCGCTTTGAAAGTAAACTTTTTGTTGTTGCCATTAAGCTGCGTTGGTATTGATTTGTAAATTAAAGAGCACTTTTGAGCTAAACATGTCTTAAGCTTTTTAAAATCAGCTTCATAAGCTTTTAGGATCTTTGACTGCGAGCTTTGTATTTTGGCAACATCTCTTTTTGCAGTCCACATCAGTACAGGTTTAGGCATACCACCTGTTACAAAGTACATCTTTAATTTCTCATAAAGAGGATTAAAAAAAGCATCAGCAATAGGAGTGATCTCATCAATTGAGTCCATGAAATTTACTAAGTTTAAATCGTTATTCGCCATTAAAAACTCAGTAAAAGTCATGGGATTGATTTGTAAAAAATCAACTTTACCTACAGGAAAAGCTGATGGGGAAGTTTTTAAATCTTGAGATACTGCACAAGCAAGATGGTAATCAGATGCGTTTTCACAAAAGTATTTAAGAGCATTGATAACATTAGGGCAACCATGGATTTCGTCAAAGATAATTAAGGTGTGTGTCTTTTCAATATTTTGACCACTTGCCATGATTAGATTATCTAGGATCCTATGAGCATCCTTGGTAGTTTCAAAAAATTGCTGGTACTCAGGACTATCCTCAAAGTTAAAGTACGCAGTGTTCTGATAATAACGATTACCAAACTCTTTTAATAGCCAAGTTTTGCCAACACCTCTTGCACCTTTTAGAAGTAAGGGCTTTCTGTATTCAGAGTTCTTCCACTCTAGCAATTTAGTTAAAACTAATCGTTCCATATCTTTTAAATCACATTTATATCATGGTATTAGAACAATATAATCACACTTTTATAGGTGTTTTGACAGTAAAATATCACACTTTTATTAAAAATGATGTATTGAGACTGTTACTCTAGAATTATGTTGGCTTTAACTTTAGATCTGTACTTTGAGTTATGATAAAACTTCCAAAATAACGCTATAATCTCAGACAATGTTCTATTTCTTTTTGAGGATAAAAGATGTCTTTCAAAGCTGATTTTATGTGGGGCGCAGCTTCTGCTGCAGCGCAGATTGAAGGTGCCTACAATGAAGATGGTCGTAAAAACAGTATTTGGGATGTTCTATACGAAGGTCATACCAAACACAATGACTCACCTCATGTAGCTTGTGATCATTATCATCGCTACAAAGAAGATATAGCTTTAATGAAAGAGATGGGGCTTAAGTACTACCGTCTATCCTTGAGTTGGTCTAGACTTCTTCCTGATGGTACAGGTGCGATAAATCAAAAAGGCATAGATTTTTATAATGATCTTTTTTTAGAGCTTAAAAAGGCTGGAATTGAACCTATGGTTACCATTTACCATTGGGATCTTCCTTATGAACTCTACAGAAAAGGTGGCTGGGAAAATGACGATTCTCCTTTATGGTTTGAAGAATACACTAAACTTGTAGTTGATAAGTTCTCTGACAAGGTTAAGTACTGGATGACCATCAATGAGCCTAACTGCTTTATCGGTATTAGTTATAAAGATGCCTGCCATGCACCTTTTTTAGATGACAAAAATGCTCTAATTTCTTGCACAAGAAATGTGCTTTTGGCTCATGCAAGAGCGGTAAAAGTAATACGAGAAAGAGCAAAAATAACTCCTGTCGTAGGTTTTGCCCCTACTGGTCCTATTTATGTTCCTGAAAACAAAAGTAAAGAAGCCTATGAAAAAGCATATGCTCTAACTTTTAGCAATAACATAAGAGGTCCTTTCTCTATGGGCTGGTGGGTTGATCCTGTGATTTTAGGCAAAACACCAAAAGATGTAGAGGAATACCTTGGAGTAAAAGAGCTCTTTACATCTGATGAGTTAGCTTTTATTACACAACCACTAGATTTTCTAGGCTTTAACATCTATACGCCAGCAGGTATCAACAAAGAAAACTCTTGTTATCAAACTAACGAGTATGAAGGATGTCCAAGAAATACTTTAGGTTGGGTAATTAATCCTGACTGCATGTACTATGCAATTAAATTTATTCAGGACAGATACAAGCTTCCACTACTAATAACTGAAAATGGTTATTGTGGAAATGACTTTGTGATGCTAGATGGTAAAGTGCACGACCCACAGAGAATTGATTACATCCAAAGACATCTTTTAGCTGCTAAAAAGGCGGTAGAGGAAGGATACGATCTTATGGGCTACCTGTATTGGTCTGTCATGGATAATTATGAGTGGGCAGAAGGGTATGATCCACGCTTTGGTCTTATCTATGTTGACTACAGAGATCAAAGCAGAATTTTAAAAGATTCAGCCTTGTGGTATAAGACCGTCATCGAAACTAATGGTGAAAATCTGTAAGGAAAAGACTTGTGTTTGTTGCATATGCTAACAAAAAAAGGAAAACAGCATTAGCGTTATCTTAAATTGTAGGTCTCCGTATAGGTGCAAACTTAATGAAATTGCACCTTATACTCGACAAGTCTCTCTCCTTGATAGGAGAGTTTCATAGTAAAAAATGGTGTAGGCTTTTTGATAAGCTCTAAAAACTTAAGATCCCCTTCCCAAAGGTTTAAAGATTGGATGTTATCAATATCAATCCAGTGCAACTCACCTTCATCACAAGGCTTTAACTCACCTTCAAACTTACTTGCTGTATAAAGCCACATTTGAACAGTTTCGTACTCGTCACTTATAAAGGTCACAAGACCTCGTAACTTGTAATCAAGAAGGGTGAGACCTGTTTCTTCTGTAAATTCTCTTTGCACGCATTCATCAGGAGTTTCTTTTTCTAAAAGATGACCTCCAATACCAATCCATTTTTGCTTATTGATATCGTGTTTTTTCTTATTGCGAAGGAGCATTAGATATTGATGTTGATGCTCAAGATAACAAAGAGTGGTGTTTTGCATAGCAGATACTATTCTCCATTTTGTGGAGAATAGTATAAGAAAATTTATTGAGCGTTGATAGCGTTTTTAATGGTGTCAGTAGCATCTTGTAGAGCTTGTTTAGCTGACTTTTTACCACTAATAGCATCATTTAAGGCCTGATCCATAGGTGCCCAAACTGCCTGCATTTGTGGAATGGTAGGCATTGGGGTAGCATGTAGCGCTTGAGTTAGTACTGCGTTTGCAAAATCGTCATTTTGGATAACAGGCATATTCATGATCTCCACAATAGGTGGTATTTCGTGGATTTCACTGTAACGATTTAAAGCGTGCTCACTTTGATTGATAAACTGTAAGAACTTTTTAGCAAGCTCTTTATTTTTAGAATACTTTGATACAGCGTAAGCTCTATAGCTTAAAAGAGGTGAGAAGTACTTTCCGTTTGGAAGTTTACCAAGTGGTGCTACACCATAATTTAAATTAGACTTTGCAAAGTTATCAAGCTCCCAAGGTCCTGTGATAATAGCTGCAGCTTTACCTTCAATGAATAACTTATTTAAGTTACCCCAACCGTCATTACCTAAGATGCTCTTTGGTAGAGTAGTGTTTACAAGCTTTGCTAAGAACTCAAGACCTTTTACAGCACCGTCATTATTTAGACCTAAATTATTAGGATCTAACTTACCATTACCTAGATCTTTAAAGATATAAGCACCATAGCCACCTATGAATCCGAAGCTAAAGTAAAACACATCTAATTTACCGATGACACCATAGCGACCTTCTTTTTTCTGCTCTTTTGAAAACTTAATGTAATCGTCAAAGTTCTCAAAAGGATACTTTAAAAGATCTTGATTGTAGTAGATTACTAGTGTCTCTACAGAGCGTGGCATCGCATAGATTTGATTATTGTAGCTTAATGAGGTAATAGCTGAAGGTAAGTAACGAGCTTTATCTTTTTCCATGAAATCTAGGGGAATGATAAAGTCGTTTTTTGCTGCATCACCTAATCTGTCAGCAGGTAGCATTAACACATCAGGAGTAGGTTTGCCTGCACTTAAGGCCTTTTGTTGATCGTTGATATGCTCAACATATTCTGATTGATGAATTTCAACGTCGCAATTGTATTGAGTTTCAAAAGCTTTAATAGCTTTTTCAATACCGTGAGCTTTACCTGTATCTTCCCAGACAATTAACTTGTCTTTAGCCACTGCTTGAGTGCAAAACAATAGCGCCAAAGAGGCGATTGCAGTAGTTACAATACCCTTCATAAAGAAACATCCCATCGTAGTCGTAATTATTTATTATTTGCCTTTTTTAAGGCATTTTCTTCTATGCTAAAGGATATATGAATCTTGTTAAAATAGCTAAAAAATCTTGCTTTTTAGTAATTGAAAGTATGAAGTAGTTCACACAAGTTTGTATATATAAATTATATAAAGACAATGTCTACCTAGCCGTAAGGCTAGGTAGATATAGATTTTGGTGATGAGATTAACTGTGAAGAATAAAGCTAATTACAAAGCAGAGGCTTATCACCCACATGATAGGTTTAACCTCTTTAGCTCTTTTTGAAAGTACTTTTAAGATACAGTAACTTACAAAGCCAAAACCAAAGCCGTTAGCAATTGAGTAAGTTAAAGGCATCATGATGATAGTTAAGAATACTGGAATAACCTCAGTATGATCACTAAAATCAATATTCTTGATGGTCTTTAACATCATAGCTCCAATCACGATTAGAGCAGGAGCTGTAGCGTAGCCTGGAATTAAAGCTGCAAGTGGTGAAAAGATAAAGGCTAATAAGAAGCATAAGCCTACCACTACAGTAGTAAGACCTGTTCTACCACCTACTTGAGTACCTACCATAGACTCTACATAGGAGGTTACAGTACAAGTACCAAAGGCTGCGGATAACATGGTGCCAGCTGAATCTGTCATCAAAGCTCTATCAATACCTTCAATTTTACCTTTCTCATCCATTAAGCCTGCAGCTTTTGATACACCAATTAAAGTACCTAAGTTGTCAAAAAGCTCCACGATAGTAAAGGTAAAGATTACAGAGAATAGGCCATAATCAAGAGCACCTATAATATCCATTTGTAAGAAAGTGTCTTTAATAGATGGTAAGGTAAATGACACTACATCAGATACAGCTTTAGGTACAGGTGCTACCCCTAAACACATACCAGCGATTGTGATGATTAGAATACCTACTAAGATGGCTCCAGCAAAACGTAAAGCCATTAAAGCACCGATGATAAAGATACCAATAATAGCAAGTAACACTTTAACATCAGTTAAGTGACCTAAAGTTACTGCAGTAGCTTGTGATTGCACTACGATGTTTGCTTGTTGTAAACCTACAAAAGCAATGAAAAAGCCAATACCTGCAACAATTGCTGACTTTAAGGATAAAGGTACTGCATCAATGATGTGTTGTCTTAACTTAGTGATAGTTAAGATCATAAAGATGATGCCTGAGATAAATACAGAGCCTAAAGCTGTCTGCCAGGATAGACCTAAAGTGTTACAAGCATAAAAGGTAAAAAAGGCGTTAATGCCCATACCAGGAGCTACAGCAATAGGTACGTTTGCAAATAAGCCCATTGCAATAGAGCAAAGACAAGCAGTCCAAATGGTGGCAGCGACAGCTGCTTCCATAGGGATACCCGCTTGTGAAATAATGGCTGGGTTTACAAAAATAACATAGGCCATAGCCACGAAAGTAGTAAGACCTGCTATAACTTCTGTTTTGATATTAGATTGCTTTTTCTCTAATCCAAAATAGCGATTGATAAAGGAAGTTAAGGTGCTCATTTTTTAATCTCACAAATTCAACTGTGTAAAAGCAATCAATTTAAACAATGGTTGCTACAAGAGTCATTCTACACAAATCAAGCAAGGTCAACATAAGAATTTTTACTTTAAAAGAAATCATATTTTTGGTGCATAATTTGCGCAAAACGATACAAGCTGACAGCTTGTGTATAATGCAAAAATAGCAAAAAAAGCTATAATCAAAGTCTACTTGTTTAACTGTTTGAAAATTTTAGATGAATACTAAATTAAGCCTAGGCATAGATATCGGATCAACTACGATTAAATTAGTTTTAATCAATGAAAATCATGAGATCCTCTACAAAACCTATCAAAGACATTTCTCAGAACCTACTAACGCCTTAAAACAGTACTTTAAAGAAGTCTTGCCTTTTGTAGAAGGTAAAAGCTTTTCTGTTTGCATGTCAGGCTCTGCTGGTATGGGTCTTGCTAATCGTCTTGAAATTCCTTTTGAACAAGAAGTTTTAGCTTGCACTGAGGCTATTAGAACACTAATTCCACAAACTGACACTGCCATAGAGCTTGGTGGTGAGGATGCTAAGATCACCTACTTAAAAGGCTCTTTAGAGCAGAGAATGAATGGTGCTTGCGCAGGTGGTACCGGTGCTTTTATCGATCAGATGGCAAACCTTTTAAATACCGATGCTAAAGGCTTAAATGACTTGGCTAAAAAAGGCACTAAAATCCATACTATTGCCTCTCGCTGTGGTGTGTTTGCTAAAACTGATATCCAAGCTTTAATTAACGACGGCGCCTTAAAAGAGGATTTAGCTTTATCTATTTTCCAGGCTGTTGTAAATCAAACTGTAGGTACCTTAGCTCAAGGAAGACCAATTGAAGGTAAAACCGTATTCTTAGGTGGTCCTTTAACCTTTTTAGACGTTTTAAAAGAGCGCTTTATCACTACTTTAAACTTAACTGATGATGAGGTAGTTAAAGCTGATAACGCCTGCTACTATGTTGCCTTTGGCGCAGCTATTTGCGACGAGAGTTTAGAAGTTGATTGTCAAAGCTTTAAAGACAAGTTAGAGGCTTTATCAAATAGTGAAAGTTCCACCTCCTACAGTGGGCAAGCTTTATTTCAAGACGATAAAGACTATCAAGACTTTGTAGATAGACACTCAAAAGCCAAAGTTAAAAGAGCAGATATAAGCTTGTATCATGGTCCTGTCTATATCGGTATTGATGCTGGCTCTACCACTTCAAAAATTGCCGCTATCAATGATAAAAATGAGCTTTTATATACTATCTATAGCTCTAATCAAGGCTCTCCTTTAAACACAGTTATAAGTCAATTAAAAGAGCTTTACAGTAAGTTAAACCCTGATTGTGTAATTAAAGGTGCGGTAACTACAGGTTATGGTGAGTCTTTAATTAAAACTGCCTTACATGCTGATTTTGGTGAGGTGGAAACCTTTGCTCACTTAAGAGCTGCTAAAGAATTTTGCCCAGAAGTAAGCTTCATCATGGATATTGGTGGACAGGATATGAAGTGCTTTTTCATTAACGAAGGCACTATTGGCAATATTACTTTAAATGAAGCCTGCTCAGCAGGCTGTGGCTCTTTTATAGAGACCTTTGCAAAAAGTCTTAATATGAGCGTAGCTCAATTTGCAAAGCTTGGTACCACTTCAAAAAATCCAGTTGATCTTGGTACTCGTTGCACTGTTTTTATGAACTCCAAAGTAAAACAGGCTCAAAAAGACGGTGCTAAAGTAAGTGATATTTCAGCAGGTATCTCTCTATCTGTAATTAAGAATGCCTTATTTAAAGTAATGCAGCTTAAAGACATGAATAGTTTAGGTGATCACATCGTAGTACAAGGTGGTACCTTCCTAAACGATGCTGTCTTAAAGTCTATGGAAATGCTGATTGGCAAGAAGGTAATTCGCCCTGATATTTCAGGTCACATGGGCGCATATGGAGCAGCTATCCTTGCCCATGAGAGAAATCTTGAAAGCTCAAGCTTACTTAAAAAAGAAGACTTAGATAACTTTAGTTTCAAGACTAAATCCTACCGTTGTCGTCAATGCGGTAACTCTTGCATGATCACCATGCAAATTTTTAATGACAATTCTCGTCATTTCACAGGTAACCGTTGTACTAAAGGTATCGGTCAAAAAGATAAAGTTGAAAAAGAAAACACCACCAACCTTTATCGTTATAAGTACCAAAGAGTCTTTGATTATAAGCCTCTTGAAAACGCACCTCGTGGCAAGATAGGTATTCCTCGTTGCTTGAACATGTATGAGGATTATCCTTTTTGGTTTACTTTATTTACCACTTTAGGCTATGAGGTGGTGTTATCAGAGCAAACTAGTGCTAAAACTTATGTAAAAGGTTTAGCTACTATTCCATCAGATTCTTTATGTTATCCAGCAAAATTAGTGCATGGTCATATCATGCAGCTTATTGAAGCTGGAGTTAAAAAGATCTTCTACCCATGTTTGCCATTTAATTTATTAGATAAGCATCATCCAAATGACAATCACTACAATTGTCCTGTAGTTGCAAGTTATGCTGAGAATATTCGTGGCAACATGGATATTTTAAGGGAAGAGAACATCACTTTCTTACAACCTTTCTTACCTATTAACGATAAGAAAAAACTCTTACAAAGATTTACTGAGGAGTTAAAAGCTGAGAACTTACCTAAAGCTTTAGTGAAAAAGGCAATTGATAGTGCTTATGAGGAGCTTGAACACTACAAGCAGGATGTAAGAGATTTTGCTCAAAAGGTGATTGAAAAAGCTAGAGCAGAACACAAGCATATGATTATGCTAGTAGGTAGACCATATCATATTGATCCTGAAATCAATCATGGTATTGCCGATATGATTGAGTCTTACAATTTACCTGTCATCAGTGAAGACAGTGTTTACCACTCAAAAGTTACTAACAAGAAAGTTGGTTTAATCAATCAGTGGAGCTACCATGCAAGACTATATCATGCAGCTGAATATGTAGTAGAGCATAACGATGTAACTTTAATTCAGCTAAGCTCTTTTGGTTGTGGTCTTGATGCGATTACTACCGATCAAGTAAAAGAGATTTTAGAAGATCACAAACGTATTTATACTTTAATTAAATTAGATGAAGTCTCTAACTTAGGTGCTGCAAGAATTCGTCTAAGATCATTACTTGCAGCTTTAAGCCGTAAGAGTATTCCTGTCTTCAAGCCTATCCCATTTGTGCAAAGAGCTATCTTTACTAAAGAGTGTGCTAGAAAACATACTATTTTAGCTCCTCAAATGGCACCAATTCATTTTGAGTTGTTTAAGACAGTACTTCAAAAGTATAACTACAATGTGGTGATCCCAGCTCTGCCTAAAAAGTCATCCATTGACTTAGGCTTGCAATATGTAAATAACGATATGTGTTATCCAGCGATTGTAGTGATAGGTCAAATGCTTGAGGCTTTAAAATCAGGCCTTTACGATCCTAACAACACCTCTATCATGCTCTTCCAAACTTGTGGTGCTTGTAGAGCTACTAACTATATTGCAGTGCTACGTAAAGCTTTGAAGTTTGCAGGCTTCCCTCAAGTTCCAGTGTTTGCAGTTTACGGTTTAGAGACAGATTCTTTCCATATGCCAATGGCTATGTACAAAGATGCAATTAAAGCTGCTGTCTACGGTGATGTGTTAATGAAACTAGTAAACCGCGTAAGACCTTATGAGGTAAATAAGGGCGATGCGGACAAGTACTTTAACAAGTGGCTTGAAGAGTGTAAAAAAGAGCTCGTTTTAAACAAGTCGAAGCTTTATAATAAGAATATTCTTAACATGGTTAAAGACTTTGAGCAGATCCCAATTTACGATATTCAAAAACCAAAGGTTGGTATCGTAGGTGAGATCTTAGTAAAGTACCATGAAGTGGCTAATAACTACCTTGAAAAAGAGCTCTTCCGTGAAGGCGCTGAAGTTGTAATGCCTGATTTTGTGGATTTCTTCTTGTACCTAGCAGGAGATCCTATCATCGAGTACAACCTACTTGAAGGTAAGCTAATCAACAAATTCTTTGCCTTTACTTTTATTCGTCTTGTTGAGCACTTTAGAAAACCAGTCTTTAAAGCTATGAAAAACTCTAAGCGCTTTACACCACCTATGAGTATCTTTAAGACTGCACAACTTGCTAAGAAGTTTGTATCTTTAGGTAATATGGCAGGTGAAGGTTGGTTTTTAACTGGTGAAATGGTAAAACTAATTGAAGGTGGCGTACCTAATATAGTCTGCTTGCAGCCTTTTGGCTGTCTTCCAAACCATATCACTGGTAAAGGTGTAGTACATGCTTTAAGACAAGCTTATAAAGAGGCTAACATCGTTTCTATTGACTGTGATGCTGGTGCATCAGAGGTAAATCAATTAAATCGTGTAAAGCTGATGTTAGGTGTTGCAAAGAGCAACCTTAAACAAAAAGCTTAGGTAGTTTAAGTGGGTTCAGAAAGAACACACTTTTTTATGAGGAGAAAAACATGCAACTTGAAAAGCTTGCAGAAAAAATAATTTCAGGCTACGTGCTTACTAAAGATGAAGCTCTAGAGCTTTACAAGGCACCAATAGATGTACTTAAAGAGAGTGCTAGCAAAATTACCAAGCACTTTTTTAAAGACGATTTAGAACTTTGCTGTATTTCTAATGGCAAATGCGGTAAGTGCTCTGAGGACTGTAAATTCTGTGCTCAAAGTAGGTTCTACAACACTCAAATTGAAACCTCCCCTTTAAAGACAGTTGAGGAGTTTGTAGCTGAGGCTAAAGAGAGTTTTGAAAAGCACATTCACCGTTATTCAATCGTTACCGCAGGTGTGCGCTTATCAAAAGCTGAGATTGACGTTATTGCCAAAGCTTTTAAAAAGATTAAAGAAGAAGTTGGTATAGCAAGCTGTGGCTCTTTAGGTTTACTAGATTTTGACGATTTTGTAAAACTTAAAGAAAGTGGCATGGCAAGATATCATTGCAATATTGAAACTTCCCCTAATTACTTTAAATCTATCTGTACTACGCATAGTATGGAAGATAAAGATGCAACGATTAAAGCTGCTAAAAAGGCAGGACTACAAATCTGCTCTGGTTGCATTATTGGTATGGGCGAGTCAGTTGAAGATAGAGTAGATATTGCTTTGCACTTGCGCGATTTAAAGGTGGATAGCACTCCTATCAATATCTTAAATCCAATTGCTGGAACTCCCCTTGAACATCAAGCACCGCTTACAGAGGAAGAGATTGAGCGTACCATAGCAGTGTTTAGACACATCTTACCTAAGGTAGTTTTACGATTAGCAGGTGGCAGATTAAAAATCCAAAGCTTCTATACTAAGTTATATGACTTTGGTATTAACTCTCAAATTACAGGCGATATGCTCACTACTGCAGGTCTTACAGTAGCTTGCGATATCCATAATGCGCTAAGTTTAAATAAGACTCTAAAGAGAATTGATCCTCTCTAAGTAGAGTCTTAATCGAGGGAAGTTTTATCTAAAGCTAAAGTAACGCTTTCCTCGATAGTTTTATTATTTCTTAAAACTTCAAAGTGTAAAGTAGTACCAGGTTTAGTCTTTGAGACTAATTCAATGAGCTGTTTTGCATCCACAATCTCTTTTGAATTAACCTTAGTTAACACATCTCCTGATTTTAAAATACCAAAGGCAGGACCTTGTGGATCGATAAATTCAACCGTAACACCTTTTTGATTATTTAAAGATCGTATTCTTGAGTCAGAAATACCTAAATAACCACGTTCTACCTTGCCATGCATAATGATTTCATTCATCACTTCAGTAACTAAATTTACAGGTACTGAAAAACCAATGCCATAGCTGTCTTGAGTACTAAAAGAGGCGGTATTGATTCCTATTAAGTTACCTTGAGTATCGATAAGTGCACCACCTGAGTTACCTTGATTGATAGGTGCATCAGTTTGGATAAGATCTTGAAGACCTTGACGGATGCTCATTTGCTCTTTACTGATAAGTCCAGTGCCAGAGCGCGATAGAGCAGAGATAATACCGTGAGTTACAGTTTGTCCTAAGTTGTTAGGATTACCAATGGCAAGTACGATATCACCGATATTAGGAGTGCGTTTTGCAATATGAATCGGTGGGAGATTTTTCTCCTCAACTTTTAATACTGCAATATCAGTTCTTCTGTCACAACCTACAATAAAAGCTTTTAATACTTTACCTTCTCTTGTTTGAACCCAGATAGCTTTATTAGGCTCATTGCCAAGGGGAACTACATGGTAGTTAGTCACAATATAGCCTAAATCAGACATGATTACGCCTGATGCTGAGGAAGTAATAGTGGTAGTATCAGGCTCTGTGTAGTCCTCATTTAAGCTTGCTACATAGATATTAACTACACTTGGAGCTGCTTTACTTACTGCATAGGAGTAACCTTCTACAGAAACACCACTTGAGTAAATCACACTACCTACTTTTTTTCCAAGATTTGGATTTACTAAAAGTAGAGCACAGCCAACCGTTATTCCGGTAACTATTGGAAGAGCAATAGTTAAAAGTCTTTTATTTATTTTCATGATAGACAAAAGTTGATGGATTTTTATTCCATAATAGCAAACTTGCAAGAAAATTCCTTGCGATAAGTTAAATTTGCTTAAAACAAATCAAAATTTAACAAAGACAGCAAAGAAAATTAACTTTACCAAGACAAAATCACAAGTGTTGTAATTATGTTGATTTGATGTTTGTTTATTTTTGTATTTGGCGTTTTTATATGAAATTTGTTTTATCAAAATTAGCTATTGGCGTTGCTTTAATTAGTTGTGTATCAAGTGCTTACGCACTTGAAATTAACCGTCATACTTTGCAATTAAATCAAGATCAGTATGTGAAGTATGAAGGTTCTAATGAGAATTTTAAACAAGGTTTTCCTACAGGCTTTGGCTCTGCTTTAGCCTTTAAGGAAGTAAGAGACAATGGTGATATCGTCTTTTTAGGCCTAACAGATAGAGGTCCTAACGGTGATGCACCACAAGCTTCAATTAACGGCAAGACTTTATCTGGTAAGTTCTTCCCAACCCCAAAATTTAATCCACAAGTAGGCATCTTAGTCTTATCAAAGGATGGTAAGTTCACAGTAGAGCGCACCATCAGTTTAAAGAATAAAGATGGCTCTTTAATTACAGGTTTACCTCTACCTCAAGGTAAAGTTGGCTACACTGGTGAATACGCTATAGGTGAGGATTTTTCAATTCTTCCATATGATGAGAATGGTCTTGATCCTGAAGGTCTTGCTATCGACAAAGATGGCAATATGTGGATTTCTGACGAGTATGGTCCTTTCTTAATGAAGTTCTCACAAGATGGTACCTTACTTGAAAAGTATGCCCCAGGCAAAGGTTTACCTGAAATCTTAAAATACCGCACTCCAAATCGTGGAGCTGAAGGTTTAACTATCACTCCAAATGGCACCATCGTGGTAGCTGAGCAGAGCGTATTAAACTTAAAGCATGGTGATAAGAAATCAGGAAAGACTGCTTCCTTCTGCCGTATCGTCTTCTTTAATCCAAAGACTCATGAAACTAAAACTTACGGCTACCCAATTGATGTAGATTCCTACAAGAAACCAGGTAACGCAAAGTTAGGTGACATGATTGCTATCAATGATCATGAAGTGTTAATCATTGAACAGGCAAAGAACAAGCACAAGAAAATGCAAAACCTAATTTATAGAGTTGATTTTTCAGGTGCTGACGATTTGTCAAACGCTCAAAAAGATGGCTTGGAGCCTGAGTTCTTTAAAGATGCAGCAGGCTTTAAGCTTGCTAAAAAGTCTCTTCTAATAGACTTAAGAGAGCATGGCTATAAAGCTGAAAAAGCTGAAGGTTTAACCATTCTTCCTGATAGACAGACTATTGCTGTTATCAATGATAATGACTTTGGTGTAGCAATTGATCTTCAAGATCCTGAAAACAAGAAAGCAGAAGTTACAGATTACATTTACCACGAGGATGGAACTTTCACTCTTGATGGAAAGAGTGCAAAACCTTCTATTAAGCTTGTGCACAATAGTGATGATGAGAAAGACACTGATCTTTTCTTAATCAAACTTGATGAGAAATTAAACTAACCTTTAATACTTAGCAATTAGAATTGTCCTGACTCTAAATTTCTCGGATTTTCACATTTTTTATGTCACATGAGAAAGTCCGAGATCAAAGCCCCACAGAGTGGGGCTTTGCATTTCCAAGAGGTTACTCTAGCTCTCCA
>CACZXZ010000012.1 GCA_902785325.1 uncultured Succinivibrio sp.
AAAAAAGGGTTTTTTAATGAAAACTTATGTTGCAACACCATCAACAATTAAGCGTGATTGGTTAGTTATTGATGCTGAGGGTCAGACTTTAGGTCGCCTAGCTACTGAAATTGCTTTACGTTTACGCGGTAAGCACAAGCCAGAGTACACTCCATTCTTAGATACTGGTGATTACGTTATCGTAATCAACGCTTCTAAGGTTAAGGTAACTGGTAACAAGGCTCACGATAAGATGTATTATCACCACACTGGTTTCCCAGGTGGCATCAAGTCAGAGTCATTTGAGAAGTTACTAGCACGTAAGCCAGAGGATGTTATCGAGACTGCAGTTCGCGGTATGCTTCCAAAGGGACCATTAGGTCGTGCTATGTTCCGCAAGCTAAAGGTATATGCTGGTGAGTCACATAATCATGCTGCTCAACAGCCTCAGGTTATCAAGTTTTAAGGAGCATTAGCAAATGGCTGAAAATCAGTATTATGGTACCGGTCGTCGTAAGGACTCAACTGCACGTGTATTCTTAAAGCAGGGTACTGGTAAATTAGAGATCAATGGCAAGAGCCTAGAGCAATATTTTGGTCGTCCAACCTCTCGTATGGTTGTAGCACAACCTTTAGAGTTATTAGAAGTATCAGACAAGTTTGATCTTTACATAACTGTAAGTGGTGGTGGTATCACTGGTCAAGCTGGTGCAATCCGTCACGGTATTACTCGTGCTTTAATTCAGTATGACGAGTCATTCCGTCCAGCACTACGTAAGGCTGGCTTCGTAACTCGTGATGCTCGTGCTGTAGAGCGTAAGAAGGTTGGTCTTCACAAAGCTCGTAAGCGTCCACAGTACTCAAAGCGTTAATACAGTTTTTTGTACATCAAAAGCCTCTGCTCCAAAGCAGGGGTTTTTTTATATCTTATGGAAAATTATCCTCAAGTTTTAAAAACTCCCAAAGCTTCTTTTGTCGTCTCAAAGCTTATAGCATTCGGTTTTGAATTTGATAGTCAAACTTCAACTTACCTCTATAAAAGCAAAGCCTCTGATTTCAATTTTGAATTTAGAATCTTAATCAAAGATGGCGAGTATTCTACTAAGGTTTACGATTTAGATTCTGAGTGTGAATACCTGCTACATAAGAGTCATCAAGCTCAAGGTGAGTTCGTAGGTAGAGTAAGAGAGTATTTATCTAATCTTGAAAACAAGATCATAAAGCAATGTGCTTTAGATCCTATGTTTAATACGTTACAAGCAACTAAGATCATAGAGCGCGTTCAAGAGAAATATCACGTCAAAGCAGAGTTCTTGTTTGGTGAGGATGAACCTACAGCGGTTTTTAGAAAAGTTGTTAAAGAAAAGCCTAAGTGGTTTGCTTTTATATCACGTTGTAATAGAAAAACTGTTACGGGCACTGGTGAAGGTAAGATTGAGATCTTAAATCTTAGGTTAGAAGCAAGTGATGTTGATACGCTAATTACACATGAGCATATTCACAGAGGCTATCACATGAACAAGAAGTATTGGCTTACAATTGAGCTTGATACCACAGTAGATACCGACATGATCTATGCTTTGCTAGACAAAAGTTATCAGCTACTTTAGGTCTTTTTTTCTTGATAAGGTATAATCTTAAAAAAAGAGTCTTATTACAAATAAGTTAGGAGGAACAAATGTTTGATAAGCTCAGTAGTACTAAGCCATTTATGTTTAATGCTTATTACGAGTGGATGATTAAAAATGAAATTACTCCTCATCTTTTAGTAGATGCTAGTGTAAAAGGAGTAAAGGTTCCTTTAGACTTTGTAAAAGACGATTGCATTATCTTAAGCTTAAAGCCAACAGCAATTTCAGAATTTCAGTGCCTTGAGAGAGGCATTAGCTTTAAAGCAAGATTTAAAGGCGTAAGTGAGGATATCTATATTCCTTACAAAGCTATGGAAGAGTTAATTGCTATTGAGACTAATTGTAGCCTTCCAATTGGTAAAGCTTTAGAGCAATTAGAATTATCCCCTCAAGCAGATGAGGAAATTTATCCAGATGAAGGTACTGTAGCTGAAGATCCTTTATTTAAGGTTGAAAAAGATCCTGTTGCTATAGAAGGTGCTCCTGCTGAAGATATCAAGCCTTCAAAAGACGAGACTAAATCTCAAAGCGAGCCTGGCTTTGAATTTGTAAAAGACTAAAACTAAAAATAAAGGCAGCTTAAAGCTGCCTTTACTCTAAGATAAAATTATTTATCTTAACTTGCCTAATTCTACCCACATAGCTGAAGATTCAATTAGACCGTCTTTTCCAAGAGAAATATCACCTGTTAGACCATGTAATACATCATTCTGATCTTTTGATAGTTCAGTCATGGTGAAAGCAAAGTTTACAGCATCATAAGCTGAAGCAAAAATTCTTTGAACTTGGCTATTAGCCTTTGGTAGGCTCTTCATGAAAGAGTCTTTTAACTGGCTATCAGTTAAAAGCCAAGGCATATTACCTAAAGTTGCACCCTTTAGGGCAAACTCTTGAGCTGAGTTATTTACACCGTTATAGCTCATATTAGTTAAATATACATGAGCAGAAGCTGGGATTTTAGCCTTTACTAAAACAGCATCTTGAGCGGTGGAACTGATATAAACACTGTCAGCTTGTGCTAATGGGCAAGCAGCTAAAGCTGTTGCTAAGGCATTAACATCAGAGTAGTTACAAATTACAGTGTTCTTATTTACTTTATCAAAATTCTGCTTAAAGCCATCAGCTGCTCTTTGGGAATTTGAGTCTTTGCTGTTTGCAATTACTACAGGTGCTTTATAGCCATCTGCGTGAACCTTGCTTGCAGCTAAAGCGCCTTCATAGTCAGGACCTAAATCAAAATACCATTGATTGATAGGCTTGTTTAGTGCATCCTCATTAAATACGATAGAAGGAATACCTTGGTTATTCTTATTTAGAGTTTCTACCTCAGGCTTTAAGATAGGACCAATGATAAGTTTGGTGCCGTTAGCTTGAAGCTTCTTTAGAATATCTGAGATATTTAACTTGTTAGTATCGTAGAAATTAACTTTTGATTGGCTATTTCTATCTTTTAAAGCGGTGATAACACCAAGTCTAGCAGGCTCACCTACAATTGAAGCAAAACGACCTGTAAGTGGAATTAAAACAGCGATGGTGTCACCGTCATTTAACTTAATTAAAGACTTTTCATTTACAGCAACAGGAGCACCTGTTTCTACTTGAGAGTCACTATTATCAGCTGTTTGTGTTACTTCTACAGTGTTTTTAGCTAGTAACTCATTGATTGGATGAGTTGGGTATTTAGCACCAAAGTCTTCAAGTACTTTTTGTTTTAAATCTGCACTTGCACTTCTGCTAATTAAAGAATACTCATAAAAACCTTTATCGGTGGAGTTCTTAGCATTACCTAAAGCTTTTGAAATGGTAGCTTCATCTAAAGCACCTAAGAGATCGATGCTTTGATTGATAACTGTAATTCTGTCTTGTTTTCTATCAATAGAGTTTAATAAGGCAATCTTATTTTTATAAGCTAATACTTGGTAGCTTGGATTTTTAGTTTCCTTAAATAACTTTGCATTAACGTTAGAATTTAGAATTAAGAAATAAGAGATATCTTGTTTTGGTAGGGAATTGTATTTAACTGTTTTAAGTACTTTAGAAGCCTTTTGATTGTTGTTTTGCTTTGATAAAAGCATAGCTTTAACAATTGAAGCTTCATCTTTTTGTACTGAGTTTGTAGCTAAAACTTCAAGTTTGGTAATATTCTGTTTAGCTGCATCGAAGTTATTATCGATGATATTAGCTCTAGCAAGCAGAATCAGTGCCTTGTATTTTTGCTCATCACCAGCATCGTCGTAAGCTGCTTGGTACTCACTAGTCTTTAAAACGATAGGACCAAAAGCATTTGCTTGAACAATTTTCTGTGTGTTTGAGGAAGTACAAGCGCTCAAGCATAAGCTTGCAGCAGTCATTAAAGCACATACGCTTAAACTTAATTTATTTCTTTTAGCGTTCACAGTCTTATTCCTACATAAAATTCTGTCAATGTTTGCTATTTTACCATATTGCCAAGGATCTGACCGTTTTTAAAACGTATTGAGCAACAAATAATGTTAAACTAAGAAAAAAATTTTAGAGATGATTTTATGCTAGAAAGTGCTTTATATATTGTTCCAACCCCAATTGGAAATTTAGATGACATTACCTTAAGAGCTATTGAAGTATTAAAAAACGCTACTTTAATTGCAGCAGAAGACACTAGACATTCAAAGATCTTATTAGACAAGCTAGGCGTTTTAAATCCAAAAATGATCTCTTGTCATGATCATAATGAGGAGCAACGTGCTTCTATTATTATTGAGGAAGTAAACAAAGGTGGCATTGTAGCTCTAATCTCGGATGCTGGCTCCCCACTTATCAATGATCCTGGCTATAAAGTAGTAACTTTATGCTCTAAAGCCAATGTAAAAGTAATTCCACTTCCAGGTCCTTGTGCTTTAATTACCGCTCTTGAAGCTAGTGCACTACCTACTGATAAGTTCATGTTCAATGGTTTCTTCCCAGTAAAAGAAAAAGAGCTTGTAGAAACTATTGAGAGTCTTAAAGGCGTGGATTACACAGCTGTATTTTATGAAGCACCAAGACGTATTTTAAATACCATGGAAAAAGTAGCTCAAATCTTACCTGAGCACGATGTGACTTTATGTCGTGAAATGACTAAAACCTTTGAGTCTTTTTATCGTTTAAAAGCTAAAGACGCACCTGCGTTTTTAGAGGCAGATCCTGACAGAACCAAAGGCGAATTTGTAGTAGCTATTGGTGCCTTAAAAGAAGATCAAGGTGTTATAAGTCCACAGATTGTAGATGCTTTAAAAACTTTAGTGCAAACTACCCCTGTAAAAGTTGCCTGCAACGTAGTTGCTAACTTAACAGGTCTTAAAAAGAACGAACTATATAATTTGGCCTTAGAACTAAAAGAAAAAAACTAGTTATGTTATAATGCACGCGAGTCGACCAGGCAACCGCTGCCGTGCACGCGTGTTTAAGATCTTTAAGCATACGGTCACGGGGGAGGAAAGTCCGAGCTCCGCAGGACGAGGTGCCAGGTAACGCCTGGAGGGTGCAAACCCATGACAAGTGCAACAGAAAGAATACCGCCATTTATGGTAAGGGTGAAATGGTGAGGTAAGAGCTCACCGCTTTTTTAGTAATAAAAAAGGCAAGGTAAACTCCACCTGGAGCAAGATCAAATAGGCTCTTTATACTTTTGTCCGAAGTAAGAGCGGGTTGATTGCTGGAGCTAGCGAGTGATTGCTAGCCTAGAGGAATGGTTGCCACTGCATTGCAGAACAGAACTCGGCTTATAGGTCGGCTCATCTAATCTTTTCTTTGTGTGCGCAATTTTGTGCCGTCATTCACATCTTAAAACAAAACTTTAGTTTTGTTGTAAAAATTATAAAGTTACTGTTTTCTATTAATTGTCTTTAAATATAGCAAGATAGCTAAATTTGTATCTATTATCCTAATTTGCAGCCTGTGCCTTATTTGTCCCTAACCACTTGATCTCAAAGCAAAAGTAATCTTTGTCACATCTTTTTTAAATCTTGTTGCAATAATCTTTGTGTTTGATAAACTTATGGACAATAGTGGTAAAAAGTGGAAGATTTTCCCAAAAATATAATAAAAGGTTAATGTGGTATGTTCGATGGCTTATTATTAAGTGGCACGTCTACCGTGTCCCTTGATGCAAAAGGGCGCTTTCTCATACCTGCACGCTATAGACAAGCACTATTAGATCAAAATGAAGGTACTTGTGTAGTCACAAGATCTTTATTTGATAAATGTTTATGGCTGTACCCAAGCGAAGAGTGGGATACTGTAGTTAAAACTTTAGGCTCCCTTCCAACCTTGCAAGATCCTTTATGTAGAACAATACAACGTGTTGTCCTTGGCAACGCGGTATTTTGTCAATTAGATGCACAAGGAAGGCTTTTGCTAACCCCTGAATTAAAGGCAATAGCAGGTCTTGAAAAGAATGCTTATCTAATTGGTTTTAATAATAAATTTGAGTTGTGGTCTGAAGATAATTACAACGCTCAATGCGCACAAGACGAGGAAACTTTAGCTAAAGCTGTTGCCTCCTTATCAGAGCACACTATTTTAAATGGCTTAAAATTATAAGTTGGTCCAAATGGCTTTTTCACATATTCCTGTATTGCTAAATGAAGTATTAGAAGGTTTAAATATTAAAAGCAATGGAATTTATGTTGATGCAACCTTTGGTCGCGGTGGCCATTCTAAAAAGATTTTAGAAAGATTAGATGAAAATGGCAGATTATATGGCCTAGATAGAGATCTTGCAGCAGTTGAAGCTGCAAAAGCTATCGAAGATAGCAGATTTACTATCGTGCATAGTGCTTTTTCTAATCTTAAAGAAGTTTGTACAAATTTAGGTATTTTAGGTAAGGTTGATGGCATTTTAATGGATATTGGTGTGTCATCTCCTCAAATTGATGATCCTACTCGTGGCTTTTCTTTTGAAAAAGATGGTCCTTTAGATATGCGTATGGATCAGAGCAGTAGTTTAACAGCTAAAACCATCGTAAATACCTATTCAAAGCAAGATTTAGCCTACATCTTTAAAGTCTATGGTGAGGAGAATTTTGCAGCTAAAGTAGCTACAGCGATTGTGCGTCAAAGGGAGATTAAGCCTTTTGAAACTACTTTAGAATTGTCAGAATTTATTAAAAGGGTGATTGGTGGCAAACCAACGCCAAAACATAAAGCTACAAGATGTTTCCAAGCGTTACGTATTGCCGTAAACGCTGAGCTTGATGAATTAAAACAAGCTTTAGAAGGAAGCTTAGACGTGTTAGCTACAGATGGTAGATTATGCGTGATAAGTTTCCATTCTTTAGAAGACAGAATAGTAAAAAATTTTATAAAAGATCAGTCACAAGGACAAAAAGTTCCAAGCGGCTTACCTATCACTTATGAGGAAGCTGAAAAATTAAGACTGTCTACAGCAAAAGTGGAGCCGGTAGGTGGAGCAATTAAAGCTACACCAGATGAAATAGCACAAAATGTACGCTCAAGAAGTGCCACACTTCGCGTATGTAAGAGGCTTGAGAGGCTACCTTAAATGCAACAAAGTTCCGCTTTAAGAAAGGTTGACGATTATAACAGTGCTGTAGTTACACCCCCTTCTGAACAAGAGCCACAATTTGGTCAAAGACCAAATCCTAAGGCAAAACCTGTAACTCCTACTGTGCCTGTAGTAAGGCATGTAGTCGAGGAGAGGGTTATTCGCCTAAAGACTCCTGAAGAAACTGAGGAAGAGAAGTTTGCAAGTAAAGCTCCACCTCCATTAAGCCTATATCATACTGATGGTTTTAAGCAGCAAGTAAAGCCATTAGTACCAACTATTTTCAATGACATCTTGTCTAATATATTCACTTATTTGCTGATTTTAGCTCTTACTACTTTAGCGGTGTTTAAGGTATATCAAGTACAAATGACACGTGATAAGACAGCTGAGTATAATGAAGTAAGACTTTACAATGAGAGTTTACACCGAGAGTGGTTATCCTTATTGTCTGATAGAGCAGCATTGACTGAATATACTATCATTCGTAAGAACGCTAGTACCAATCTTGAGATGGTGCAGCCAAAAACCGAAGATGAAGTTGTTATTGATTTAAGATAATTTTTTATGGCCTTAATTAGCGATAGTAAAGGAACTGGTAGATTACAACTGAGCATGACTCGTATTGTCATTGTTTGGTTTTTTCTGATTGCAACTACCGCTGTCATTGTCTCTCGACTCCTTTGGATCCAAGTTCTTCATCCTGAAAAACTGATTGCAGAAGGTAACATGCGTGTGTTGCGCAGTTACCACTATGAGCCACCTCGTGGTTTAATTACCGACAGAAACGGTCGTATTCTTGCTATTTCTATTCCTGTAAAAACAGTGATTGCTGATCCTAAAAGACTTGCTGAAGAAGGCTTTTACAATGATCCTAAAAATATAGAAAAAGTAAGCGCTATTTTAGAAATCAAAAAAGACGTTTTAGTTAAAAAAATAGAAAACAGAACTAAACGTTATGCTTTATTAAAAAACTATTTAGATCCTGAAAAAGCCAAAGCTCTAAAAGCTATCTCTAAAAAAGGCTTTATCCTAGAAGATACTTATTTACGTCGTTATCCAACCGGGGAAGCTAACGCAAGTTTAGTTGGTATCATCAATGGTGATGGTGTTGGTGTATATGGCGTGGAGCAGAGCTTTAATAGCTATTTAACCTCCACTAAAACCACTAATCTTGCAAGAAAAGATATTTACAATCATATCTTTGAGAATATCGCTACGGTAAAACAAGGTACAGCAGGTGGTAACTTAATTTTAAGTATTGATAACCGCTTGCAAAACTATGCTTATCAATCTTTAAAAAAGGTGGTTGAAGAAAACGAAGCTGATAGTGGCAGTGCCGTGTTAATCGATGTAATTTCAGGAGAAGTGCTTGCCATGGTAAACGCACCTTCTTTTGATCCTAATAACCGTAAAACCTTTGATAGTAGTAATGCTAAAAACCGTGCTGTAACAGATATCTTTGAGCCAGGCTCTACTATGAAACCAATTGTGGCTCTTTCAGCATTAGAGGCTAAAACTACTAATTGGTCTGAAGTGTTTGATACTAGACCATTTATTGTAGATGGTAAGATGGTGCGCGATTCTCATGCCATGACTCAAGGTACTATCCTAGATATTATTAAGTACTCCTCAAATACTGGTATGGCACATATCTCTATGCGTACTGGTCCTCAAAAGATTTTAAGTACCCTACAAGACTTTGGCTTTGGTACTAAAACTCAGTCTGGTTTAGTGGGTGAGAGCTCAGGTAAACTTAATGAGCATCGTGCTTTCTGGTCTGAAATTGATAAAGCAACTTTAGGCTTTGGTTATGGTATTGCAGTAACCAATTTACAGTTATCCTCAGCCTATGCCACTTTAGCTAACGGTGGACTTAAAGTTCCAGTATCAATTTTAAGATTATCAAAACTTCCAACTCCTACATTAGTAGCCTCTCCAAAACAAGTGGCTTTAATGAAACAAGCTTTAGAGACAGTAGTCTCTGATGGTACTGGTGGTAAAGCTGCTATTGATAGATATCGTGTAGCAGGTAAAACTGGTACTGCAAAAATTGCTTCAGTTGGTGGCTATGGTAAGTACTATATGTCCACTTTCGCAGGTTTTGCTCCTTTATCTAAACCTCGTTTTGCCTTGGTGGTAAATGTTAATGCACCAAAGGCAGGTAAATTCTACGGTGGTGTAGTTTCAGGACCTGTGTTTAGAGAAGTTATGTCCCGTGCTTTACAGTTATATAATATCAAGCCTGATAAGCAACTGTAACTTAAGGTAAGAATATGAAAACATTAAAACAGATTTATTCTTTTATTGGTTTAAAAAGAAAAGTTACACAAGATGTTGAATGTCTTGATTTGCAAGTAGATTCAAGAGCCCTTAAAAAAGGCGACATTTTTGTGGCTTTAAAGGGTACTAAAGTAAATGGTTTAGATTACGCTAAAGTTGCAGCTAAAAACGGTGCTAGTGCCATTTTATTTTTACATGACAATATGCCAACTGCCCTGCAGGTTGAAGGCGTTGACATCCCTTTAATTAAGTTACCTGAAAGAAAGTCTTTAGGCGATTTTTGCAGTTGGTTTTATGATGAGCCTTCAAAGAAATTAAGCTTAATCGGTATTACAGGTACTAATGGTAAGAGTACTATTACTCAGTTAATTGCTCAGTGGTTATCCTTTGGTTTTGATGCTAAATGTGCTGTGTTAGGTACTTTAGGTTTTGGCTTTTTACCAAATCTTGAGAAGAGCGCGAATACTACTTTAGATGCTGTAAGATTGCACAAGACTTTAGCTAATCTTGCAAAACAAGGTGCTAGATTTGCAGCTTTAGAAGTGTCTTCTATTGGTGTTTGTGAAGGTCGTATTGACGGTTGTCAATTTGCAGCAGGTGGTTTTACTAACCTTACTCGTGATCATCTTGATTACCACAAGACTATGGAAAACTATGCTGAAGCAAAATTTGATTTTCTAAAGCGAGTTCCAGCATCAAAATTAGTTATCAACGCCGATAACGCTACAGGTCAAAAGTTTGCCGAAGATCTAGGTGGTTGCATTGTTTACTCTTGCAAAGAGAACTTTATGGGCTCGACTACCTCCATGCTATTCTCTCAATATGTTTGGATTAGAAAAGTAACCTATAAAGCTCACTCTATTGCTTTAGAGGTGGAATCCTCCTTTGGTACCGGCAAATGTGAAATTGGTCTTTTAGGTGGCTTTAATGTTGAGAATTTTGCTTGTGCCTTATCTGTACTTTTAGCTCTAGGTTATCCATTAGATAAATTATTACTTAAAGCCAATCTTTTAAAACCTATTAAAGGCAGAATGGAGTGCTTTGTAAAGGCAGGTAAACCACACATTGTAGTGGATTATGCCCATACTCCAGATGGTGTTGAGCAGGTATTAAAAGGTGTGCGTGACCATCATCCTAAGGGCAAGATCTTCTGCGTGATAGGCTGTGGTGGTGATAGAGATAAAGGCAAAAGACCTATTATGGCTATTAAAGCTTCCGTCTTTTCTGATGTAGCAATCTTTACCTCTGACAACCCAAGAACTGAAGATCCTAAAGCAATTTTAGATGATATGGCTTTAGGCGTTACTGAAGCTAACAATGTAACTTTAATTGAGGATAGAGAAAAAGCTATCGAATATGCATTCTCGCATGCTGGTGAAAATGATTGCATTGTGATTGCCGGTAAAGGTCATGAGGATTATCAAATCTTTAAAGATAAGACTATTCATTTTTCAGATAGAGAAGTTGCTTGTAAGCTTTTAGGAGTTAAGTGTGATTAGTTTTAAATTAAGTGAGCTTGCAATTTTTGGCAACTATAAACTTTTAGGTCAGGATGTTGTTATCAACAAAGTAAGTACTGACTCAAGAGATTGTAAAGACGCTCTTTTTGTGGCTTTAAAAGGTGAGCGTTTTGATGGTCATGATTATATAGGAAAAGCTGTAGAAAACGGCGCTATAGCAATTGTAAGTAGTAAAGTTTTAGATCCTAATGCTTTTAAAAATGTCTCCATCATTTTGTGTAACGACACTTTAAAAGCTTTAGGTTATTGTGGTTATCTTGTAAGACGTCAATGTAAAGCAAAGATTGCAAGTTTAACAGGCTCTTGCGGTAAAACTACTGTAAAAGAATTTACCCAGGAGATCTTAAGTTTAAACGGCAATAGTATGTGCACTAATGGCAATTTTAATAATGACGTTGGTGTACCACTTACCCTTTTAAGATTAGATAATACTTTAGATTATGCTGTAATCGAGCAAGGTGCTAGCCACTTATTTGATATTGCCCATACCTGTGAATTTGTTAAAGCCGACACTGCTCTTATCAATAATGTAGGTAAAGCTCATATTGAAGGCTTTGGCTCTTTTGATGGTGTATATAAAGGTAAAAGTGAGATCTTAGAGTCAGTGCTTTCAAATGGTGGTAAAGCTGTGATTCCATCTGACAGTAACTACTATGAGCGCTGGGCAAGTGATTATAAAAGCGCCCTTTTAAATGGAAGTCTTTTAACCTTTGGTAGCCACGATTTTGATTTTGTACAAGTTTCAAATATCAAAGATGCTATTGATGGTGTGTCCTGTTCAATTAGAGCAAATGACACAAGCTTTGATTTAAAAATGAATGTGATTGGTGCTCACAATGCTTCAAATGCAGCTGCAGCTTGTGCTTTAGCATTAATTACTGGTGCAAAAGAAAATACTTTAGAGCAAGGTCTTAAAAATGCCTCCTCTATGAAAGGCAGATTATTTGTGCACAATTTTGCAAATTTATGCCTAATTGATGATGCGTATAATGCAAGCTTCAATGCTGTAATTGCAGCTATTGATACTTTAAGTTTATATAAAGGTCATAGAGTCTTTATCTTTGGTGATATGGGAGAGCTAGGAGATGCCTCAAAGCAATTACATGAGGAAGTAGGTCTCTATGCTAAAGATAAGGTTGATGAGCTTTTATGTGTAGGCAAGCAAACTTTAGATACTTGCCAAAAAGCATCATCTATTGCAAAACATTTTAATTGCCATGAAGATCTCGTACAATATGCACGCTGCCTTGTTGCAAAATTTGCATATACAAGCTTTTTAGTTAAAGGTTCACACTCTATGCACATGGATGATATTAGTAAAGAAATCATCACTTTAGGAGTATAAAAATGTTTGTTTTATTGTCAGACTATTTAAGTCAATATATACCATCACTTAGAGTGTTTGAGTATCTTACTTTCCGTGCCGTAATGTCCTTATTTACCGCACTTACCATTTCTTTATGTTTTGGTCCTATGGTAATTAGAAGGTTACAACTACTTCACTTTGGTCAAGTAGTGCGTGACGATGGACCTGAGTCTCATTTGAAAAAGACAGGTACCCCAACCATGGGTGGTGTGCTTATCATAAGCTCTATTGCTATCTCCATGTTATTGTGGTGTAAGCTTGATAACATCTATGTTTGGTACACTTTAGCTACTTTAATTGCTTATGCTTTAATCGGTTTTGCTGACGATTTTTTGAAGGTGGTAAGACACGATCCAAAAGGCTTGCGTGCTAAATACAAATATTTCTGGCAATCAGCTTGTGCTATTACTTTAGCTTGCTGTATTTACGGCTCAGCTCAATTACCTTCAGAAACTACTTTTGTAGTGCCTTTCTTTAAAGACTTTATGCCAGATTTAGGCTACTTAATTATTCCACTTGCTTATTTTGTGCTTACAGGCTCTTCAAATGCAGTTAATTTAACTGACGGTTTAGATGGCCTTGCCATTATCACTACTATCACTGTAGCTTTTGGTTTAGGTGTAGTTGCCTGGGCTACCTCAAATGCTAACTTTGCAAGTTATCTTTATATTCCTTATGTGCCAAAAGCTGCTGAAATCACCATTGCATGTACTGCAATTGTAGGTGCAGGTTTAGGCTTCTTATGGTTTAACACTTATCCAGCTCAAGTATTTATGGGTGATGTAGGCTCATTATCTTTAGGTGCTGTTTTAGGTGTAATTGCTATCTTAATTAGAGAAGAAATCTTATTGTTCATCATGGGTGGTATTTTCGTATTAGAGACTGTAAGTGTGATTTTACAGGTTGGCTCCTACAAGTGGCGTGGTCGCCGTATCTTTAGAATGGCCCCTATTCACCACCACTTTGAAAAGGGAGGTTGGCCAGAGCCTCGCGTAATGGCTCGTTTTTGGATCATTACTCTAGTACTAGTACTAATTGGTCTTATCACCTTAAAGTTAAGATAGAGAAGATTATGGATCAAGAATTAAACGGTAAAAAAATAGCTGTGATAGGTTTAGGTGTCTCAAACCTATCCGTTTTAAACTATTTAAAAAAACACGATTTAAAACAATTAACTGTTTACGATACTCGTACTAATCCACCTCATGTAGGGGATTTACCTATGGGTATCGATTTGCGTTTAGGACCACTAAATACAGAGGAATTGTCTACCTTTGATATGGTAGTAATTAGTCCTGGTATCAGTATTTATCAAGATGAAATTGCTAAAGTTATCAAAGCTGGCGTTGAGGTAGTTGGTGATATTGAGCTTTTTGCAAGAGTAGCTAAAGCTCCTATTATCGGTATCACAGGCTCAAACGGTAAATCTACTGTAACCTCCCTTACAGGTTTCATGGCTGATGTTGCTAAAATCAAAGTAGCAGTTGGTGCTAATATCGGTGTTCCTGTATTTGATATTTTAAGTGATGATGTACAGTTATATGTACTTGAGTTATCAAGCTTTGAGCTTGAGACTACTAAGTCTTTAAAACTTGCAGCTGCCACCATTTTAAATGTTTCAGAAGATCACTTAGATAGATATCACGGCTCTATTGATGAGTACGCTCAGGCTAAAAAGAGGATCTTTTTAAATTGTAAGAATGTAGTCGTAAATCGTGATGACGACAGAACCTTCCCAAATCATGAAGATCTTGATAAATACAATATCGTAAGTTTTGGTTTAAGTAATGAAGGTTATGGTCTTGAAAAAACACCTGAGACTACTTACTTAACATACAAAAAAGAGCGTTTAATTGATGTTAAAGAGTTGATGATTTATGGCGTGCACAATTATCTAAACGCTTTAGCTTGTATGGCTTTAGCAGATTGTGTAGGTATCAGCCGCCAATCTCAATTATACGCATTACGTCATTTCTCAGGTCTACCACACCGTTGTCAGTTAGTTAAAAAAATCAATGGTGTAAGTTACTACAACGATTCTAAAGCTACTAATGTAGCTTCAGCTGAAGCTGCCATTATAGGTCTTAAGGATTTACATCCTAAGGGAATTATTTTACTAGCAGGTGGTTTAGGTAAGGGACAGGACTTTTCTCCACTTAAGCAGTACTTAGGTCATGAAGTAGTTAAAGTATTCTGCTTTGGTAAGGATAAGCAAAAGCTTTTAGATTTATCTGATACCTATTGTGAGAATGTTGAGACTATGGATGAGGCTCTTGAAAAGGCAACTGCAATAGCAAAACCTGACCAGGCTATTTTATTGTCCCCAGCTTGTGCTTCTTTTGATCAGTTCAAAGGCTTTGAGCACAGAGGTCAAGTATTTGTAGAGCTAGTATCTAAAATAGGTGAATAGTTAAAAGGCATGTTTCTTTTTAAATCAGAAAAAGTAGGGTTTGACAGAATACTGCTTATAGCAGCTTTACTCTTGCTATGCATTGGTTTGGTAGTTATCAGCTCTGCTTCTTCTATGGAAGCTCAAGTAAAATTTGATGATGCTTTTTACCAAACTAAAAAGCACATTATTGCAATTGGAATTGCTCTAATTGTAGGCTTTGTTTGTGCCACTATACCAACTTCCTTTTATAAAGAGCATGCCCTAAAAGCAATTTTTATCATACTGCTAATGCTGATAATGGTATTAGCTGTAGGTCGTGAAATTAACGGCGCTAAGCGTTGGTTGAGTTTAGGTATCATGAACTTGCAACCATCAGAACTTTTAAAGTTGTGTTGGATTTTATACTTCTCAGGTTATGTATCTAAACATATTGAATCGGTAAGTAAAACTATCAAAGGCTTCTTAATGCCTTTTGCTATTCTATTGGGTTTTTTAGTGTTGCTGTATTTGCAACCTGATTTTGGATCGGTTGTGGTACTTGCTTTTATCACTACAGCTCTTTTGTGGATAGCAGGTGCTGGTTTAATTAAATATATAGTAGTTATCTTGATTTTAGCGCTTGCTTCTGTTGTATCAGTTATTTTGTCACCGTATCGTGTAAAACGTGTAACTTCCTTTTTAGATCCTTGGCAAGATCAATTTGGTTCAAGCTTCCAGTTAACCCAGTCTTTAATGGCCTACGGTCGTGGTGGCTTATTTGGCCAAGGGCTTGGTAATTCAAATATTAAACAAGGCTATTTACCAGAGGCTCACACCGATTTTATTACCGCTATTTTAGGTGAGGAATTTGGTTTTGTTGGTATGCTAGTTTTATTGCTTTTAGAAGGCGTAATCGTTTATAAAGCAGTAAAATTAGGTATGAATATCTTAAAAAATGATGCTATTTACCAAGGCTATGTAGCATTTGGTATTGGTATGTGGTTTTTCTTGCAAACCGTAATCAACGTAGGTGTAGCCTCAGGTGCTCTACCTACTAAAGGTTTGACTATTCCACTTGTAAGTTATGGTGGCTCCTCTTTAATGGTGTCAGTTGCTGCTATTGCTATCTTACTTAGAATAGATTTTGAGTTTAAAAATAAGATTATTGGTGACAAGCGATAACATGAAATGTAAAAAAGTTTTAATTATGGCAGGTGGTACTGGTGGACATGTGTTCCCAGCTTTAGCCATTGCTAATGAGTTAAAAAATCAAGGTGTGCAAATTTTATGGCTTGGCACTCGTGGTCGTATGGAGGAGCAATTAGTTCCAAAATACGGTTTTGATATTGAATATATCAATGTAAGTGGTGTGCGCCGTAATGGTATAAAAGTTTTATTAAAAGCTCCTTTTAAAATTGTGCATGCTATTTATCAAGCTTTAAAAGTTGTCAAAAAGTTTAAGCCTGATGTGGTATTAGGCATGGGTGGTTATGCCTCAGGTCCTGGTGGTGTAGCTGCTAAATTGTTAGGTATTCCTTTAGTGTTGCATGAGCAAAATGCAGCTGCAGGTATGACTAATAAATTGCTCTTTAAGATCTCTAATCAAGTTTTATTAGGCTTTGAAGGTGCTTTTACTGGCAAAAAAGTAACTGTAATAGGTAACCCTGTACGTAAGTCAATTCTTGAGCTTCACAATAAAGAAAGGGACTTTAACCACAGTCCTATTAAGATTGCAATTGTTGGTGGCTCTTTAGGTGCTAGAGCTTTAAATGAGATTGTGCCTCTTGCTTTAAAAGACTTTAAAAAAGAAGAGATCACAGTTACCCATCAATGTGGTAAAGGCAATAGTGAAAAAGTAAAACAATTATATAGCAACGTAGAGTTTGCTTATCAAGCTACAGACTTTATTGATGATATGGACAAGCTCTATGAAAATCATGATCTTATCATCTGTAGAGCCGGCGCTTTGACAGTAGCTGAAGTGTCCTGTGCAGGCATTCCTGCTATCTTTGTGCCACTACCTACAGCTGTTGACGATCACCAAACTCTAAATGCTAAGAGTTTACAAGATAAAGGTGCTGCCATCATTTGTCCGCAAGCTACCTTAACTGCTGAAAGTTTATATGAAACTGTAAAAGCTTTAGTTTTAGATCACGATAAACTTGCACAAATGTCAAAGCAAGCTTATTTGTGTGCCCATACCGATGCTACTTTAAAAGCTGTAGCAATTATCGAATCACAAGTTAAAGAAAAATAATTATGACAGAAAATCCAGTTTTAAATGTTCCTGTAATGCACAAAGTTAAGCGTATCCATTTTGTGGGTATCGGTGGTGCAGGCATGTGCGGTATTGCAGAAGTTTTACACAATGAAGGTTACGCTGTATCAGGCTCTGATATTGCAAGCTCAAAAGTAACCGCTAGACTCGAAAGTTTAGGTATTACAGTATTTATTGGCCACAACGAGCAAAATGTAAAAGGCGCTAGTGTAGTTGTAGTATCCTCAGCTATTCATGAAGGTAACCCTGAGGTTGATGCTGCTCGTGCTTTACATATTCCTGTTGTTCGCCGTGCTGAGATGCTAGGTGAACTTATGAGATACCGTTATGGTATTGCTGTTTGCGGAACCCATGGTAAGACTACTACCACAAGCTTAATTGCTTCTATTTACGCAGGTGCTAAATTAGATCCTACCTTTGTGATTGGTGGTCTATTAAATAGTGCAGGTACTAATGCAAGATTAGGTACTGGTAGATACCTAATTGCTGAGGCTGATGAGTCTGATGCTTCATTCTTGCATTTACAGCCCATGATGACTGTGGTTACAAATATTGAGCCTGATCATCTAGATACTTATGGTGGTGATTTTAGTGTGCTTAAAAAGACCTTTGTGGAATTTTTACACAATCTACCTTTCTATGGTGTAGCAGTAGTTTGCCTTGATGATGAGAACATTAAGGACATCATGCCACAAATTGGTCGTACTATTATCACTTATGGTACTTGTGAAAACGCAGATTTTAGAGTAACTGACTTTAAAGAAGAAGGTCCAAAATCTACCTTTACTTTAGTACGTAAAGATTTACCTCCTGTAAAGATTGAATTACCAATTCCTGGTATTCACATGGCTAAAAATGCTGCTGCAGCATTTGCAGTTGCAAAAGAAGACGGTATTGAAGATCAAGTAATCGTTGAAGCTTTAAAGAACTTTAAAGGTGTTGGTCGTCGTTTCCAAAACTACGGTGATTTTATTACTAATAATCAAAAACACATTACTATTGTGGACGATTATGGTCACCACCCAACTGAGGTGATGGTTACTATTCAAGCTGCAAGACAGGCTTATCCTGATAAAGAATTAGTGATGATCTTCCAGCCTCATCGCTATACCCGTACTCGTGATTGCTATGAGGACTTTGTAAGAGTTTTAGGCTCTGTAGATAAACTAATTCTCTTAGACGTATACCCAGCAGGAGAGTCTCCAATTCCTGGCGCTGATAGTCGTCACTTATGTCGTTCAATCCGTCTAAAGGGTAAGGTTGAGCCTCATTTTGCTCAATCTGTAGATGAGGTACCAGAGCTTTTAGAATCCATCGTAGATGACGGTGCTTTAGTATTAACTCAAGGTGCTGGTAACGTAGTACAAGTTGCTAAAAATTTAAGTACAATATTTAAAAAAGCTTAAGGTAAAAGGTATTTAGGAGCAGCATGAAAAAAGGTACACAAAGCCGAGGATATTTTATCGGCGGGATCATTTTTGTGGTGATCCTTACCTTTATCGTGGTTAAAGGAGATTTACTCCTAAACTACGTCATGTCTCAAAAAGATGCTTTGCCTGTAAGGGCTGTAAAAATCGACGGAGTGTTTAAGCAACTTACTAAAAAGCAAATTGCTGATGTCACAGGTCGAGTTTGTGCAGGTCAAAATATTGCTACCTTAGATTTAAATGTTTTAAAGCAGACTTTACTTAAAGAGCCTTGGATTGCACAAGTTGCTATTCAAAAGAAGATGCCTGATACCTTACTGTTATCAGTAATTGAGCATGTACCAGCAGCTTATTGGAATGATGAAGGCTTATATGATGCTAAAACTAAAAGCATCTTTTATCCTGATTTAAGTAAATTCAATCAGCCTTTAGTAAAACTTGGGGCTTTTAGCGACGACTTCTGTCAGGAAGTTTATGAAAGTGCTGTTTTATTTATTCGTGCGATGAGTAACAGTCGTTATCAAATGGTTGCGCTATATTTAGATAATGTCAGAAGTTATACTTTGACCTTAGATAATGGCACCTTGTTGATTTTAGGCAGAGGACAACAAAAAGCCTTAACTCGTTTAAAACGATTTTTAGAAGCCTTTGGTCATTCAGGGCTTAATATTGACGATGTAGAGTATGTAGACTTACGCTATGACGTAGGCTTTGCTGTAGGCAAGAAGTCACAATCATAATAAATAATAATTAAAAAGGAGTTTTCCTTTATGGCTATCAGAAAGAGTAAAAATAATTCATTACCTAGTGCTAACAAAGATGAAAAGTTATTTGCTGCTTTAGATGTTGGTGGCTCTAAGTTAAGACTTGCCTGTGGCTATGTAAGTTCCGATAAAGACGTTACTATTCTAGGCTTTTTAGAAGGCCCTAGTGCTGGTATCGTAAATGGTAGTATCTCTGATCTAAATGCTTTAGCTCAATGCATTGGATCTTTAATTCAGAATTTCCAAAATAGTTTCCACATTACAATAAGTGACATTGTGGTAGGTGTGCCAGGTTGTTATATCAATGCTCAAAACCAGCATGGTACCGCTACTATTCAAACAGGAACTGTAACCCTTGCTGATCGCAATGCTGCAATCAATAGTGCTAAAGCTGGTGTAAACGTAAAGATTGATGAGGACTTTACTACTATTCATTTGATCCCACAAAATTACCGTACAGAGTCTTCAAATCTTGTGGAAAACCCTATTGGTATGTTTGCAAAAAGACTAGATGTGAATGTACACATCATAGGTTGCAACACCCTTTATATGAAGAATATCGAAAATGCCTTAAAGATGGCTTCTCGAGATATTTATATGAAGACTCCAATTTACGAAGGTTTAGCAGCTTCAAATGCTGTACTTTTTGATTCTGAGATTGAAATTGGTGTAATTCACATTGATATAGGCTCAGGTTGTGTATCTGTTACCGTTTTTGAAGGTAAAAGACAGCTGTTATCTTTTGGTATCTCAGATGGTGGCGATTATATTACTAGGTTTATTGCTAAAGCTTTTGGTATCTCACCAGCTGATGCCGAATACCTAAAGTGCAACTATGGCAAAGCATCATATAAATTATTACAACCTGAAGAATATGATGAGGTATTACCAATCCCATCTGAAAAAGGTGCTAGTGGTAATCAAATTACTAAGGTAGCTTTATGCTCTTACATTAACAGAGCCTTAGTGAATATGGTGGATTTAATTATCCAAAAGGTAGTTTCTTATTGTGGTGAAAGTTTTGATAAGTTAACTATAGGTTCAGGTGTAGTGTTAACAGGTGGTACTGCAAAACTTCAGGGTATTGAGTATGTATTCTCAGAGCGTTTAAGAAGCAGAGCAGAAGATCCTACCTGCCGTTTTTTAAATATCTCCTCAAAGGTAAGAATTGGTCATCCAATTAAATTGTCTATGTATGAGAATGCAGGTGACAGAGTAGCTGTATCTGATACTGATAAAGCAGTGCTTATTGGCCTTTTAAGATCTGCAAGATTTGAGGATCTAAACCAATATGATAACCAAGCTCCAAAAGAAAAGGTTGCCAAAGGCATTGTAGGTAGAATAATTCAGCGTGCTAAAGTATGGGCAGATCGTGAGCTATAACAAAAAATTTGCTTACAATTGAATTATTTTGTGTAAAAATTGGTATTATTGACAGAAAGATTTTTTTGAGAGTACAAAATGAGCGATTTTAGAGTAGAAGAGTCAACTGGTACAGAAGAATTAACAGGTCATGATCACTCTTGCAAGAGCGTGATCCGCGTGCTAGGTATTGGTGGCGGTGGTGGTAACTCACTACAGCACATGATCAATGAGAGCCTAACTGGCGTTGAATTTATTGCAGTTAATACCGATTCTCAAGCTTTAAAGAAGTCAACTTCACCATTAAAAGTTCAAATCGGTGTTAAGTTAACTAACGGTTTAGGTGCTGGTTGCGATCCAAACAAAGGTCGTAAAGCAGCAGAAGAGAGCAAGGATGACATCAAGAAGTTAATCCAAGGCTCTGATATGGTGTTTATTACCGCTGGTATGGGTGGTGGTACCGGTACTGGTGCAGCTCCTATTATTGCTGAGATTGCTAAAGAGACTGGTGCACTAACTGTTGCAGTTGTAACTCGCCCATTCAAGTTTGAAGGTAAGAGACACATGGTTAATGCCGAGTCTGGTATTACCGAGTTGTCAAAGCATGTAGATTCTTTAATTGTTATCGATAACGACAAGTTACTAAAGAACTTAGGTGCAAACATTTCTATCGTTAATGCCTTTAATGCTGCAAATGATGTTTTATTAAATGCAGTTAAGGGTATTACTGATGCGATTACCCATCCAGGCTTCATCAACTTAGACTTTGCTGACGTAGTAACCATTATGCGTGGTCGTGGTCATGCAATGATCGGTAACGGTGTAGGTCAAGGTGCAAACTTTGTACAAGACGCTGTGGATAGAGCAATTCACTCACCACTTATCGAGCAAGTTGATATTAAGTCAGCTGCAGGCTTACTTGCAAACATTCGTGTAAATCCAAACTTCCCTATCTCTAAGTGGGAAGAAGTATGTAATGCAGTTCAGTCCTATGCTGATGAAGAAGCAGATTGCAAGTTCGGTATGATCTTTGATGAGTCTATCGCTGAAGATCAAGTATCTGTAACTATCTTAATTACAGGTATCTCTGCATCAGATAACAATTTAGCAACTAAGCACAGAGCTCAACAGCAATTTACAGAGTCATCTGTAAAGCGCCCACAAGAGTCTAGTGGTTTCTTTGGCGAAGTATCTCGTAACAATAGCTACCAAGCTCCTGCAGCTACTGCATCAGCTCCAGCTCAAGATCCTTTCCGTCAGAGCCAACAAGGCTATGGCTTTAGCGCAAACCAAGATCAGAACTTCACAAGCCCACGTGAGCCTGCTGAAGTACCTGTAGATTCTTTTGCAAAGAGCCCTGCTGAAGACAAAGACGGTGATTTGTGGACCTTACCACCAATTCTTCGTTCAAAGTCTGAATAATAAAATTCCTTGTTAAAAAAGGCTACCATAGGTAGCCTTTTTTATAAGTGATGCCAAAACAAAAGCAGTTTTAAAGACAAGATCTTAGGTTTTGACAACAGAAAGTTTGGGCATTTTTGTGCTGAAACTCTAAATTTTGGTATATAATTTAGGACACTAAATCGGCAAGAGGGCGATAAATGATCAATCAGCGTACAATTGCAAAGCCTGTATCCATGACCGGAATTGGTTTACACTCTGGTGCTAAAGTAGAAGTTGCCTTTAGACCAGCTAATGCTAATACAGGAATTGTATATACTAGAACCGATCTAAATCCTACAGTGTCCATTAAGTGTAATGCACAAAATGTGCGTGATACTCAATTGTGCACAGCTTTAGTTAATGAAGATGGTGTGAGAATTTCCACCGTTGAACATTTAACCGCTGCTCTAAGTGCTTTAGGTATCGACAATTTATACGTTGATGTTAATGCACCAGAAGTTCCTGTAATGGATGGTTCTGCTCAACCATTTATCTATTTATTTGCCTCAACCGGTATTCAAGAATTATCCACACCTAAAAAGTTCATTCGTGTAACTCGCAAAGTTAGAGTAGAAAACGAAGGTAAGTGGGCAGAGCTTACACCTAGTGAGTCAGGTTTCCACTTAGATTTACAAATCGACTTTGATCATCCTGCTATGGATAAAGACAAGCAGCATTATGCTATGGATTTTACAGGCGAGGCTTTTGCATCCGATGTATCTCGTGCAAGAACCTTCTGCTTTATGCGAGATGTTGAATTTATGCACGCTCACAATCTAGCTTTAGGTGGCTCTCTTGATAATGCTGTGGTTTTAGATGATCGTCGTGTTATCAATCCTGAAGGTCTTCGTTATGAAGACGAATTTGTAAAGCATAAGTTACTAGATGCTATTGGCGATTTATATATGAGTGGCCACAGCATTTTAGGTAATTTTAAAGCTTACAAGACAGGTCACGATTTGAACAATCGTTTACTTAGAGCTTTATTATCTGACAGCGCTAATTATCAGATCTTAGAGTTTACCAAGCCTCAAGAAGGTCAAAGTCAAACAATTGACTTCTTAGACGCTAAAAAGATTATTGCAGCTTACTAGGCAACAAGCAGTGGAAATTAAAGCTGGATGGCTTACACAGGTAAGACAAGTTCCTACTAAAAGGTTTGGCAAAAGACCTATAGGTACTGATATCAGCTTAATTGTCATTCACTGTATTTCTCTCCCACCAAAAAAGTTTGGTGGTCCTTATGTTGATGATATTTTTATAGGATGTCTTGATCCTAATGCAGATCCTTATTTTAAGGATGTAGCAAAACTTGAGGTATCCACCCATCTTTTTATCAATCGCAAAGGTATCATCACTCAGTATGTTTCTTTTTTAGATAGAGCCTGGCATGCAGGTCGCTCCTCCTATAATGATCATAAAGAGTGCAATGACTATTCAATTGGAATCGAACTTGAGGGAAGTGACGATTCTGAATACACTAATGAGCAATATGCAAGCTTAAAAGAAGTGGTGGCACTTCTTAAAAAGACTTATCCATCAATTGGCAATAATATTGCCGGACACAATGAAGTTGCTCCAACTAGAAAGACAGATCCTGGTCCTTTTTTTGATTGGAGTAGCGTAAGATAACCAAAGGATCATTTAACTTATGGCAAGTTACCTTCAAGAATATTTTGAGCAAGCAGCTCAACGTGAGAAACTAGGCATTCCTCCTTTAGCCTTAACTGAAGACTTCACCAAAGAGCTTTGCTCTTTACTTTTAAATCCACCTGTAGGTGCTGAAAAAGAGTTACTTCACTTATTAAAAGACAGAATTAACCCAGGTGTAGATGCTTCATCAAAAGTAAAAGCTCAGTTTCTATACGAAATTGCAAGTGGTAAAAAAGTAAGTCCATTAGTTGATAAAAAGCTTGCTGTAAGTTTACTTGGTAACATGAAAGGTGGCTTTAACGTAGGTTACCTAATTGAGTTACTAAAAGATGAAGCTTTAGCACAAGATGCTAAAGTAGCACTTGAGCACACCTTACTTATCTACAATGCTTTTGATGAGGTTGCAGCTTTAGCATCAAATGGTAATAAAGTAGCACGTGAGTTAATTGAAAACTGGGCAAATGCTACTTGGTTTACCAAAAAAGAAAAGTATCCAAAAAAGCTTACTTTAACTGTGTTTAAAGTAGCAGGTGAGACTAATACTGACGATTTCTCACCAGCTCCTGATGCTTGGTCACGTCCTGATATTCCACTACATGCTCAAGCTATGTACAAAATCTCCCGTGACGATTTAAAGGCTGATGTGGAAGGCGTTAAAGGTCCTATTAGCACTATTGAGAATTTAAAGGCAAAAGGCAATCCATTACTATTTGTAGGTGACGTGGTAGGTACCGGATCATCACGTAAGTCTGCAGCTAACTCTTTAATTTGGCATATTGGTCATGATATTGAAGGTGTACCTAATAAGAGAGCAGGTGGCGTAGTTGTAGGCGGTAAGATTGCTCCTATTTTCTACACTACTTTAGAGGATTCTGGTGCTCTACCAATTGAAGCTGACGTTTCTAATTTAAACTCTGGTGATGTAGTAGATTTAAACGTTTATGACGGTACTATTACAGATCATGAAAGTGGTAAAGTATTAACTCAATTTGCGCTAAAGACTAATACCTTACTAGATGAGGTTCGTGCTGGCGGTAGAATTCCTTTAATTATTGGTAAAGATTTAACTGCTAAAGCTCGTAAGTACTTAAATTTACCTGAATCTAATGAATTTGCAAAACCTGTTGAGGTTAAAGCAACTGGTGGCTTTACTCGTGCTCAAAAGATTGTGGGTAAAGCTTGTGGTCTTGAAGGTGTACGTCCAGGTCAATATTGTCAGCCTGTGATTGCAACTGTAGGCTCTCAAGATACTACAGGTCCTATGACCCGTGATGAGTTAATTGATTTAGCTTGCTTAAAGTTTAGTGCTCCTGTGGTAATGCAGTCTTTCTGCCACACTGCAGCTTATCCAAAACCTGTTGATGTTAAGACTCACCACACCTTACCAAAATTCATTCAAGAGCGCGGTGGTATTGCTCTAAATCCAGGTGACGGTGTAATCCACTCCTGGCTTAACAGAATGTGTCTACCAGATACTATAGGTACAGGTGGTGATTCTCACACTCGTATGCCTTTAGGTATATCTTTTGCAGCAGGCTCAGGCTTAGTTGCCTTTGCTGCAGCAACTGGCATCATGCCACTTGATATGCCTGAATCTGTACTAGTGCGCTTTGTAGGTAAGAGAAAGCCTGGCATCACTTTACGTGATTTAGTCCATGCAATTCCTTACTTTGCAATTCAAAAGGGCTTATTAACTGTTGAGAAGAAAGGTAAAAAGAATGTCTTCTCAGGCAAGATCATTGAAATTGAAGGTCTTGAGGATTTAAGTGTTGAGCATGCTTTTGAGCTTGCTGATGCGTCAGCTGAGAGATCAGCTGCTGCTTGCTCTATTAAATTGTCAAAAGAGTCAGTTGCTAAATATCTAAAGTCTAATATCGCACTACTACGTAAGATGGCAGAGGAAGGCTACCAAACCCGCGAGGCTTTATTAAAGCGTGCTGACGATATGCAAAAGTGGCTTGATAACCCAACCTTAATTGAAGCTGACAAGGATTGTAATTACGCTGCCGTACTTGAGATTGATTGCTCACAAATCAATGAGCCAATTTTATGTGCACCAAACGATCCTGACGATGCAAGATTATTAAGCACTGTTGCTAACACTAAGATTGATGAAGTATTCGTAGGCTCTTGCATGACTAATATCGGTCATTACAGAGCTGCAGCTAAGATCTTAAGTGACTTAAAGAGTGAAGCTAAAGTTCGTCTTTGGATGACTCCACCTACCCGTATGGATAGACAGGAATTGTCAGATGAAGGTTTATTGAGTGTACTAGGTAAAGCTGGTGCTCGTATCGAAATCCCAGGCTGCTCACTATGTATGGGTAATCAAGCAAGAGTTGCTGATAACGCAACTGTAGTTTCTACCTCTACAAGAAACTTCCCTAACCGTTTAGGTAATGGTGCTAACGTCTTCTTAGCAAGTGCTGAGCTTGCAGCAGTTACTGCAAAACTAGGTCACTTACCTACAGTAGAGGAGTACTTTGCACAAACTAAGTGTTTAGAGGGTAATGAAGCACAGATTTACTCATTATTAGATTTTTCTAAAGAATAAAATTAGTGATCAGGAAGTGATCATTTAAGTGACTAAACTGTAAGTTAATGTTTTATTAGGCAACATGATAAAAATTGTTGCCTAATTTTTATTAATAATCACATAATCAAGTTGTATACTACACAGAATAAAGCAAGCTTACTAAAGGTTTGATATAATACTTTAGTAAAAAGATTTATTTTTAGTAGATTAATCTACAACAATTGTTATTGTTAGGAGTAACACATGAAAGTTGCAGTTTTAGGTGCAGCAGGCGGTATCGGCCAGCCTTTATCAATGATTTTAAAGAACAATTTACCAGCTGGTTCAAAGTTAAGCCTATTTGATGTTGCACCTTTTACACCTGGTGTAGCAACAGATTTAAGCCACATCCCAACAGACGTTACTGTTGATGGCTTTACTGGTGACGATTTAACTAAGGCTCTAGATGGTGCTGATGTTGTTGTAATTCCAGCAGGTGTTGCACGTAAGCCAGGTATGACTCGTGATGACTTATTCAACATCAATGCAAGCATTATTGCTAACTTAGTACGTAACTGTGCAAAGACCTGCCCTAAGGCATGTATCTGCATTATCACCAACCCTGTTAACTCAACTGTTCCACTAGCAGCTGAAGTTCTAAAGGCTGAAGGTGTATACGACAAGCACCGTCTATTTGGTGTTTCAGTTCTAGACGTATTACGTTCAGAGACTTTCTTAGCAGCTGAGCTAGGTATTTCAAATCAACGTATCCAAGTTCCTGTAATCGGTGGTCACTCAGGCACAACTATCATCCCATTACTATCACAAGTAATCGGTCATGAGAAGATCAGCGCAAAGCGTGTTGAGGAGTTAACAGCTCGTATTCAAAACGCTGGTACTGAAGTTGTAGAAGCTAAGGCTGGTGCAGGTTCAGCAACTCTATCTATGGCTACTGCTGGTGCTCGTTTTGCTCTTAAGGTTGTTAAGGGCTTATTAGGTGAGCCTGGTGTTAACGAGTACTGCTATGTTGAAGGTGGTTCAAAGTATGCTCCATTCTTTGCACAAGCTGTAGTATTCGGTAAAGATGGCTGGAAAGAAGTTCTAGACTACGGTAACGTATCAGAGTTTGAGCAGAAGCTAATCGACGAAGCAGCTTCACAATTACAAGCTAACATCAATAAGGGTGTTGAGTTTGCTAAGAAGTGGATTGCTGAGAACAAGTAATTTAAACTTAAACTTTTAAGTTGAAGAATACCTCCAAATGTAAATGCGGAGGTATTTTTTTGAACTTAAAAAAGCTTTTCTATAAGCAACATTCCTTTGATGTGATACAAAAAGATACCAATAAAACATCCACGAATGATCTTTTCTATTACAGTAGTTTTGTAGTCAGGAGTTTTTAAAAACATCATAAAGCTATCTTCATCTGACAAATTCCACTGTTTAAGATACTGTCGATATTTTAAAGCCATAGCAAACATGGCATATTTATCTACTTTTTTATCAACCTTCCACTCATCAAGATCCTGATTAAATTTAAGCGCTGAAGAGAACATTGCTCTCATAGAAAGCACACTTGATACGTTCCAATGATTAAGTGGTTGATTAAAAGCATAGGCTTGATAAAACATGCCTGCCATATTGACTACATTCAAAACCTTCCAATCATTTAAAGGCTTGTTAAAGGCAACGGCATGAGAAAAGGCATATTTCATGCTTTGAACTTTTGAGATATCCCACTTGTTAAGATCACTGTTAAACCTGATGCACCTATAAAAGATATAGTCCATACGGCGTAAGGATTTAGTATTCCAACTTGAGATATCCGCGTTGAAATGTTTAGCTTCACTGAAAGTGTAATTCATAAGCTCCACGTTTGAAACATCCCAATTCTCGATACCACTAAAATTACGTCTTTTTGATTTCTCAAAAAGATGTGACAAATCGGTAATTGAGGAAGTATCAATATCACCTAGACATACTTTCTTATCGTCGCAAAGAGCTTTGAGCTCATCAAGCGTGGTTGGATGATAAAGGCAGAATTGATTTATCAAATTCTGCTCAGTTTGTGTTCTCATACAAAATCTTTAGTCCTACAGCTCAAGAGTTTCTAAATCGTCAGGGATGAAGAGATTTCCTTTAAAGTAAGGCTTACCTTCTTTTGCATACACTTCTTTACGATTTACTGTTTTGTCCTCTGTGTGGTACAAAACTAGGTTTTTAACATTAAGCTTTTGAGCAAGTTCACATGCATCTTTTACCGTAGAGTGGTGTTTCTCATAAGGCTTGTAGGTATCAGCCTCAGAATACAAACAAAAAGCTTCATGTAATAACCAAGTAGCCTCTTTTGCATATTCAAATTCAGCTTCATTGTATGGCTCATCTCCACAGCAGGTAAGTTTCTTACCGTCATAATTTAGTGAAAAACCAAATTGTTTAGCTTTAGTTGAGTGAATATCAAAGAAAGTGATATCAAAACCGTCAATATCAAGGTGTTGACCGTCTTTAACTTCAACAAGATGTAATCTGTCGTCTATAAATCTGGTGACTTTTTTAGGTAATAACAGATCAGCCATTTTGCGTAAAATAGAGATCACCTCGTCGTGAGCATAGATGTAAGCTTCACCGTCGTAACTGCCTTGATTCATATTCTGACAAATACTTCTAATCATCCAAATCATACCTACTAAGTGATCGATATGCTTGTGAGTTACGATGATGTGACGCATGTCTTTCCAGTTGAAATTAGCAAGTTTAAGCTGCTTTAAAATGGTATTGCCACCACCTGCGTCCACCATTAAATACTTTTCTTTATCTGACAAAACAAAGCAAGTGTTGTAGCACTCTGTAACAAAGGCACTACCTGTACCTAACATAGTTAATTTCATGGAAAATCCTTTAGGTGATCTTAAAGACAATCAAAGCTAAACCTTTTAAAAGAATTAGAAACTTGTAGTAAGTGTTATGCAGAGTAAAAAGAAATGCAATGAAAATAATCTTAAATCATGCACTAGAGACAATAAATTGGATTTGAAGAATGACTTTTCAAAATTTGAAAAACATTTTTAGCTTTAATCAATTAACCACCGCATCTTGAACTTTTACCTTTGTTTTAAATAGTGAGCATAGAATAATGCCAAGCTCATACAATAGGATTAAAGGAATAGCTAAGAATAGTTGTGAAGCTATATCAGGTGGTGTAATTACCGCTGCAATGACAAAGGCTATGACAATGATATATCGTCTAAACTTCTTGATGGAGGAAAGGGAGGCTATACCGGTGTTATGTAGTATTACTACTGCAATTGGAAGCTCAAAAGCTAAACCAAAAGATAAAAACATGTGTAATACAAAGCTTATGTAAGAACCTATATCAGGTGCAAAGCTAATTGCCTCTGGTGAGAAGCTTGCAATAAACTTAAATAAAAAGCCAAAGACTACAAAGTAGCAATATAAAACTCCAATACCAAACATCAAAAGTGTTGAAAACACAAAAGGCAAAGCTTTTTTCTTTTCATTTTTATATAAAGCTGGTGCTATATAAGACCAAATTACCCATAGCGTAGCTGGAAGGCTTATACAAAAAGCACAAAACAATAAGACTTTTAATGGTCCAAATACAGGCGCTACCACCCCTACAGCTAAAAGCTTAGTATCCACAGGTAGAGCACTTAACAGTGGCTTTGTAGCATAGGCAAACAAATCATTTACAAAGGGGGTTAAAGAAGCTGTTGTAATCAATAAAATCACGATTACTTTAAGCACAACTGTTCTTAAATCATAAAGATGTCTTAAAAAGGGTAGAGTCGATGTGTGAGTTGTCATTAAGACATCCTTTGTTTTAATACAGGCTCATCAAATTCCTGAAGCTTGTGCAATACTGTTGCTGTCTTGACGTCTTTGTAAGAGGATTTAATCTCTTTTTTCAAAGCTAGAACGTCAGTTTCAAGCTTTGAAATTCTCTCTATAAGATCTTGAGGGACTTCAAGCTTTGAGGTGGAATGGTGATCCTTTTGAGCTATATCATTTAGCGTTTTATTTTCAGCTAAAGTCTTTGCTTGAATAGAATCAACAGTAGATGCTGTATTTAAGTTTGCATTTACTGTTAACGTTTCAGCTTTAAAAGGAGCCTTAAACGCATCCTTTAATTCCTGAGTGGTTTTAGTAATCTCATCAAGCTCTTTAGGATCTACTGCAAGTACACTTTGTTTTACCGAGGTGATCTCGTTTTTAACAGAGCTTAGATCTTGAAGCTCTAATTGTTTTTGGCAATCAGATAAAAACTTCTTTGCTTTTGAAAATTGCTTACCTAAAAAGAAAGTAAGTTCTAAAGTCTTTTTAGGACCTAGAACCAAAAGACAGATAGTCGTGATAACTACAAGCTCGATAAAACTAATGCCTGCCATAACTTAATTTTTGCTTTGTTCTTCTTTTGAAAGAGATAAGTTATCTTGAGGATTATCAGAGCTCATACCTTCTTTAAAGCCGTGAATGGCAGAGCCTAAATCTTTACCTAAATTCTTTAATTTACCAGTACCAAAAACTAAAGCTACGATAACTAGTACGATAAGCCAGTGCCAAATAGATAAACTTCCCATGTGAATATCCTTTAAAAATAAGCCTAAGGTATTACCTTAGGCAAAGTGTCATTATTTAGAAATAATTGTTTTAGCAATTGAAGCTACAGTAGCGTTTGGATCGTCTGCGTTCGCAGCTTCACTGTGTAAGCGCATGAAACTGTATTGTGCTGCAATATAGTTTCTAAAAGCGTTGAACTTAAGAGTGTTTAGCTCATTGTCTTTAAAGCCATATTCTTTTACAGCAACAGCTTTTAATAGCTCTACAGATTGCTTTGCAACAGGAACTGACAACACAAAATCGTGATCGCCTAGGTGTACGATGTAGCCTGCATGCTTGTGAGGGGTAGGCAGTGTCTTACCGTCTTTTGAAAGTAATCCTAAAGCGATAGGATCTTTACCTGCTAAAATGGCAGCAGCTTTAATCCAACCCACAACTTGAGCTTCATCCTTAGGAGAGCCTGGATGATTGTGAGCACAAGCTTGAGCTATGATTTCATCTTTTGGCAATCCTCGGAAGATAACTTCAGCAATACTAAATACATGGTGAGCACCAGTACCTGCAATTGTGTATTCAGGTAGTGATGAGCCGTCTTGTTGCCATTGGAATACCCAAGGTTTTGCCAAATCGTGAAGTAATTGACCTGCAACTGAAATATCGTAGTTAGCATCATATTCCATGATGTCACTGTAAGTTTCTACAATTGCTTTAGTAATCTCTACGTTAACAGCAGTGTGAGTTACAAGACCACCTGGATAAGAGTGGTGGGAAGCATAGCCACTACCTGGAGCGCTAAAGAATGGTTGAGGTAGAGTATTAAGATCTTTTAGTGGAGGGAAAATCTTATCTATAGGAGTAAGCTTAGGATCTACTAAACCATTTTGTAATAGCTTGTCATATACAGCTTGTACCTTATCTTTTGTTGGATACAAGGACATAAAGGTAGGTACTGTATTCTTATATAAATCTAATACCTGAGCGCGTAATGTTGTATCGTGAAGGGAGTTAATTTGTTTTAACAAATAGTCCCAAGCACTTTGTACAAGCTCAGAGTTTTGAGCAACTTCAATTGGGTTAGTTGGAAGCTTTAAAAGATTAACTTTTTTAACCTTTACATTAGCAGCAAAAGCAGGCTTTACCATGTTGAATGCTACTAAACCTGCAGCTACAGAAGCTGAAGCTTTTAAAAAATTGCGACGTGATAAGTCTATGTTTTTAGTTGTCATTGTCATCTCCAAAATTCCTTTCACAAGGTAATTTTGAAAAGACAAAGTAAAAATTAGAAAAGCACCATGTTAATTTTTAGAATCAATAACGCACAAAATTGTAAAATTTAATGAACTTTGCCTAGAGCAGGCGCTAATGAGACTATAAGACAGCTTAAACTGTAAATTAGGTTGCAAAACTTAGCATTAGTACTTTTGTCTTTCACTTAAATTTTGCGAGCAAACTATAATCTTAATAAGAATCATTAAACTTTTTTAGAAATTGACCGACAAATATATAAGACGTATTTTTTAGTTTAAGCATAAAGTGGAGGAAGTATGAGTCAAGCTTTAAAGATAAGCTCTTTAGCTTTTGCAATTAGCTTAGCTTGTCTTGCTATTTCTAATTCTACCTATGCAGCTAAGTATGACATAGTCACTAGTACTAAAGCCATTGTGGCTAAAGATACTTTAGAATCAATTGACATGAAAAGCTTGCAAGATAATAACGGTGCAAGTGTCGAGATGTATACACCTGATAAGATGAATAGCATCATTGAGAACACCGACATTGCAAGTGTGGTTAAGACTCGTGATAGATGTCAGTTTACCTCCGATATTGAAGATAGAGCAAGATTAGTTAAATCTCCGGTCTTTATGTATGCTTGGGGCTCGATGTTATTAGACGGGATCTGCGTACAACAAGATAGAGATTTAGGTTTAGGCTATATCAGACGTGCAGCCGATGACGGTTATGCTCCTGCTATGGTAAAGGTCGCTCAATTCTTTGAAAGAGGTTTATTCCTAAGTCAGAATCTTACCTTGTCAGAACAATATATGCATACAGCTGCAGCCTTAGGCTCTAAGTCTGCTCGTTTAGCTTGGGCAGATATGCTTGTAAGAGGTTATGGAAATCCTTCTTTATATGAGGAGGCTTTCGGTTGGTTATACCATTCGTCCTATCAAGACGATTACTCCAACATGAAAAAGGATTATTTAGAAACAGAGCTTAAAAAGCATTTACCACCTAACGTAATTGCAAGAAGTATTGCTTTTGAGCCTGATTATTAAAAAAAGAATAAATAATCTTGTATTAGGATAAGTACCTTTATGGTATTTATCCTTTTTTTTCATATCTGATATAATCTTGTAAATTGTGTTAAATAGAATTTAGAGCCTTCAATATGTTTGAAAATCTTACCCAAAGACTTAATCGAACCCTAAAAAATTTAAGTGGCAAAGGCCGTATCACAGAAGATAACATCAAGGATACTCTTCGTGAGGTAAGAACAGCTTTACTTGAAGCTGACGTTGCTTTGCCTGTTGTTAAAGCTTTTACCCAAAGAGTAAAAGAGAGAACTTTAGGTTTAGAGGTAAGCCAAAGTTTAACTCCAGGTCAGGAATTTATTAAAGCTGTTCATGCTGAGTTAGTAGAGACCATGGGTGGTGATACCTGTGAGATTAACTTAGCTCATCAGCCACCAGCTGTAATTTTATTAGCAGGTTTACAAGGTGCTGGTAAAACCACCACTGCAGCTAAGCTTGCTTTATATCTAAAAGAGCGTCTTAACAAGAAAGTCTTGCTCTGCTCTGTAGATACTTACAGACCTGCAGCTATGGATCAGTTAAAGACCTTAGCTCAAGATATCAGCGTTGATAACTACCCATCTGATCCTAAGCATACTCCAGATGAGATTGCAGCAGCTGCTTTACAAATGGGTAAGTTAAAAGCTTACGATGTAGTGATTGTTGATACTGCAGGTAGACTTGCAGTTGATGAAGAAATGATGGATGAAGTAAAGCGCTTGCACAAACTTCTTGATCCTATTGAAACTTTCTTCGTAGTTGATGCTATGACAGGTCAAGATGCAGCTAACACTGCTAAAGCCTTTAATGATGCACTACCTCTAACAGGTGTGATCTTAACTAAAGCTGATGGTGATGCTCGTGGCGGTGCTGCTTTATCTGTAAAAGAAATTACAGGTAAACCAATTAAATTTATCGGTATGGGCGAAAAGGTTGTAGCTCTAGAGCCTTTCCACCCAGATAGAATCGCTTCAAGAATTCTTGATATGGGTGATGTGTTATCCCTAATCGAGGATTTACAACGTAATACTGACGTTGAGCAAGCTAAAAAGATGGCTCAAAAGTTAAAGTCAGGTCAAGGTTTTACTTTTGATGACTTTAAAGATCAAATCGCTCAAATGAAAAAAATGGGTGGTATGACAGGCTTGTTAGATAAACTTCCAGGTATGGGCGGTTTAACTGATCAAATTAAAGATAAAGTTAATGACAAATCCATAGCTCATATGGAAGCTATCATTAACTCTATGACTAAAAAAGAGCGCGCAAACCCTGACATCATTAAAGGCTCAAGAAAGAGAAGAATTGCAGCCGGTGCTGGTGTCGATGTCCATGAAGTAAATGTACTTTTACGTCAGTTTGATATGATGCAAAAGATGATGAAGAAAATGGGCAAAGGTGGCATCCGTAAAATGGCAGGTGCCATGAAAGGCATGATGGGTGCTATGGGTGGCATGGGCGGTATGGGACCTATGGGGGCCTTTGGCAATATGTTCAAACGCTAATCTTTAAAGTCCCCATTGCACTCTCTAAAAGCAATGGGGATTTATCCTTATTTTTATCCAATCTTTTCACATTCTTAATGTAATCTATCTCTAAATTTAGCAATTTTTACCTAGAATATTCGGCAAAAACTTATATGCTTATAGTTAAAGCATAGTATTTTACGGTGAAGATATATGGGCGAAGTAATTAACAATCAAGAACAGAATGAAGTTGCCTTTAAAGATTCAGTAGGCTTTAAATTCTCATTACCAATCCTTGTAAGTGTAACCTTAATCTTAGCTATTATCGCTGCAATTGTTTACTACAGCATTACATCTATTGTTGAAAAGGAAGTGGTAAATAAGCAATTACCTAACGCTAGCTCCTTAGTTGCTAATAAGGTTATCAATTATATTGAGCCATACATAGGCCACTCTATAACTTTAGCTGAGGATACCTATTTCCAACAATGGATTGCTAATAAAGAGCCTGAAGATGGAATTGCAACCTATAGAGATTCTGTAGAGCACATGGTGAAAAAGTATGATCTTCATGATGTGTTTTATGCTTCTATGGTGTCTAATTACTATTATTCAGATGGTGTTAAGGCTTCACCTTTAAATCCTGATGGAGAGGACTCCTGGCTTCCTGAAACCTTAAAACTTCCATATACCTGTCCATTAAATGTTGATTTTGACAGAATGGATGAGAAGACTTTAACCGTATTTGTTAACTGTAAAGTTTTTGATAGAAAGAATAACCATGTTGGTATTACCGGTGTAGCTGTAAAAATCAACAATGTGTTAGATTTTATCAATAGCATGAAATTAGGTAAGACAGGCTCATTCATTGCTACAAACGATCAAGGTGTGATCTTATTACACAAAACCAAAGAGCTTATCTTAAAAGCTAAGTTGTCAGAGATAAATGCTCCTTTAGCTAAAGCTATCGCATCTATGTCAGATAAGGATAAAGTAAGTTCTTATGTTGATGCTGACGGTAACGAGCAATTTATCGTAGTAGATAAGATCCCACAATATGGTTGGAATATTATCGGTACTGTACCTAAAGCAGAATTATACGAAACTCGTAATACTGTGATGGTAGTGATGCTAATTGCTCTTATTGTTTCACTAGCTATCGTAAGTGCTATTTCCTTGTATATTTCTAACAAGTTAAAGCGCAGATTAAATACCATCAGAAAGAATTTACAGAACTTCTTTAAATATCTTGCTCATGAAGTTTCAGATGTGCAGATGACAAGACCAAAAGGTCATGATGAAACTGCTTTAGTTGCAAGACAATTATGTGGTGGTGTAGATAAGATTAAGGATGATATCGTAACCGATCAATCTTGCATCAAGCAAACCCGTGAGGTTCTAAAATCCTTAAATAATGGTGAACTTGATTTTAGAGTAGACTCAACTAGTTCAAATCGCTACCTAAATCAGGTTATTTCCCTAGTAAATGAGTCTATTGAAAACATTTCTAAGGTATTCAATAAAGTAAATGATACTTTATCCTCCTTTACTCATAACGACTTTACTGCTCGTTCAGAATTAGATGGCATGCAAGGACGTTTCCTTGAGGTTCTAAATGGTATCAATCAGTTAGGCTCTGCTATGTGTAATGTGCTCTCTGAGCAAAAAGTAATGTCAGATGAGCTTGCTACTAAGTCAAAACAACAATTAGACTCTATTAAGGTTGTAAACTCTGCAATTCAAGAGCAGTTAGAATCTATTGAACACTCTCAAAATGCTGTAAGAAGCATTACAGATGCTAATGAGTCTGTAAAGAATGGTACTCACCAGATTGAATCTAACGCAAACGAGATCCAAAAGGTGGTTGAAATTATTAAAGATATCGCAGGTCAAACTAACTTACTAGCTTTAAATGCAGCTATTGAAGCTGCTCGTGCAGGTGAAGCAGGTAAAGGCTTTGCGGTGGTAGCAGATGAAGTTCGTTCTTTATCAATTTCAACTCAGAAATCCCTAGAGGATATTGTTAATATCTCTAACAATCTTTTGAGCAACATCGAAGCTTTAAGTGCTGCAGTGGATGTTCAAATCAATGCAATTACTGATATTGAAAAATCCTCAGAGCTTGTAAGAGAAAAGAGCACCACCAATCAGCAATTGATTGATGATTCAATTCAAATTAGTAGTCAATTAGGTGATTTAGCCGCTAAGATTAGCTACGAAGTTGATTCAAAGAAATTCTCTTAAAAGTAAATAGTAAGGCACTAGTATCTAGTGCCTTACTATTAAATTCAAGCCAAAATATTCTCTAACTTTTTATTTAATACCTTCATAAATTTCTAAAGATACATTTTATAAAACATAGATAAAACAATAGGTTCCATAAGAAAAACAGAGAATTAACTTACAATTAGTTAAAAAGACTCTGCTCCCTCCTTGTAATTTATTAAATTTAGTGTAAAATAATGCAACTGTTTTTGTAAGTTGATGAATTTTTATTAATTCATCAGGATTTTTATTTTTATATAGGTACTAGCGAAATGGTAGTCATTCGTTTACGTCGTTTAGGCGCTAAAAAACGTCCTTTCTATCACGTTATTGTTGCTGACAAGCGCTTTGCAGCAACTGGCCGTTTCATCGAGCAAGTTGGTATTTACAACCCAATCGCACGCGGCAAAGAAATCCGTCTACGTTTAGACTTAGAGAGCATCAATGCATGGATTGCAAAGGGTGCACAACCTTCAGACCGTGTAAAGCGTCTTCTATGGGAAGCTGAGCAAGGCGAAGAAGCTATTTTAAAAGCAAAAGCTGATAAGCACGATGCTGCTGTTGCAGCAAAGAAAGCTGCAGCTGAAGCAAAAGCTAAGGCTGAGGCTGAAGCAGCTGCTGCAGAGTCTGCAGAGGCTTAATTCCTGCTTATGGCAGATACACCGCGTCCAATGGGAGCCCTAGGCTCTTCATTTGGAGTAAAAGGATGGATGAAAGTTCGTTCTTTTACGAGCCAACCTGAGAACCTTTTTGACTACTCGCCATGGTTTATACGTCAGCGCGGGATGGAATGGCGCGAGGTTCAGGTTGAAGAATATAAGCCACATGGTAACGATTTTATCGTTAAGTTAAATGTGGCATCAACTCCTGAGGAGGCGAAAGCTTATGCAGGAGCTGAGATAGGGATCAGGCGTTCAAGCCTGCCACCTGTACCTGAAGGTACTGTATATCTTGCAGATTTAGTTGGTTTCAAGGTAATAGGACTTGAAGGTGTAATGCTCGGTAATGTATCGAGAATTAGGGATTATGGAGCGACTCCTATTTTAGAAGTTTCTCCCTCTGACCACCTGGCTAAGGAACGTACAGAAGATTTTCTAATTCCTTATGTCGTGGGCCCAATTGTTAAAGCAGTTGATCTCGAAGCTAAGACAATTGAGGTTGAGTGGGGCGTAGATTACTAACCATGTATTTTGGTGTTGTTACGCTCTTTCCTGAGATGTTTGACGCTGTCACTAAATCAGGAGTAACTAGACGAGCTTGTGAAAACGGACTGATTAAAGTCGAGTGTTTCAATCCTCGTGATTATACTCTTGATAAGTTTCACAACGTGGATGACAAGCCATACGGTGGCGGTCCAGGTATGTTGATGCAAGTACAGCCTTTGCGTGATGCAATTCATGCAGCTAAAGCTCAAGCACCTGAAGGAACAAAGGTAGTTTGTTTATCACCTCAAGGTAAACAACTTGATCACTCTCTGGTCACTAAATTCCACAGTTGGGGCTCAATGATCTTAGTAGCTGGACGCTATGAGGGTATTGACGAGCGCGTCCTTCAGACTGAAGTCGATCTGGAGGTTTCAATCGGTGACTACGTCCTATCGGGGGGTGAACTTCCTGCTATGTGTATCATCGATGCCGTTTCAAGAATGGTTCCTGGAGTGCTTGGAAACATTCAGAACGCTAATGAAGATTGTTTTGCAAAAGGATTACTCCATTTTCCTCAGTACACACGTCCTGAGGTGATTGATGGACTTGAAGTTCCAAAGATCTTAATGAGTGGTGATCACGCAAAGATCCGTAACTGGCGTTTAAAGCAATGTCTTGGCAGAACTTATGAAAGACGCCCTGACTTGCTAGAGCACCGTGAGTTAGATAAGCTTGAGAAGAAATTACTTCAAGAATATCTAGAAGAGCACGGTCTTAATTAAAGGTTTTTGTTTTTACTTAATGGTAGGTATTTCAAAATGGCTAGCAACCCAATTATTGATCAGCTAGAGAAAGAGCAAATTCGTACTGATATCCCTGAGTTCAACCCAGGTGATACCGTTCGTGTTGAGGTTAAGGTTGTTGAAGGCGACAAGAGCCGTTTACAGGCTTTTGAGGGTAACGTTATTGCTAAGCGTAACCGTGGCTTAAACTCATCTTTCACTGTTCGTAAGATTTCATCAGGCGAAGGTGTTGAGCGTGTATTCCAAACTCACTCACCTCTAATCGCTTCTATCAAAGTTACCCGTCGTGGTGACGTACGTCGTGCTAAGTTATACTACTTACGTGACCGTACCGGTAAAGCTGCACGTATTCGTGAGAAGATCAACTAATCAGAGCATTAGTTATTTTCAAAAAGAAAACCCAGCGTGCGCTGGGTTTTTTGTAACCTTTCAAAAGCTTAAGGCTTCATGTAATGAGTTCCTTTAGCAATTCCTAAGACGCCAGAGCGAACTACCTCAACTACTTCAGCAAGCTTACATAGAGTTTGAATAAAGTTGTCAGTCTCACTTGAGGTACCAACATATTCAAGAGTAAAGATCTCAGCGTTTACATCAATGATTTTTGCACTGAAGATATCAGCTAAGCCTTTAACCTCATCACGTACGTTACGGTTAGGTGTATTTACCTTAACTAATACCATTTCACGCTCGATACCGCCTTCTGCTTCTTCAAAGAGGGCTGATACTCTAAATACACAAACTAGTTTGTGTAATTGCTTGGTGATTTGCTCAGCTTCATCCTTCTCACCTGTAGTTAAAATAGTACAGCGTGATAGGGTAGGATCGTCAGTTGGAGCTACAGTTAAGCTATCAATGTTATAACCACGCTGAGAGAATAAACCCACAACACGTGATAAAGCTCCAGCTTCGTTCTCAATTAAAATTGAAATTACGTGTCTCATTTATTTCTCCTCGTCATTTAACATCATATCAACCATAGAGCCATTAGCTCTAAGCCAAGGCATTACCTTAGTATTAGTATCAGTAATTACATCTACTAGAGTAAAGTTGTCTTTATCAAGTAGGATCTTCTTAAAATCTTCCTCAAGATTTGCATCGTCAGTGATTTGAATACCCTTCAAATCATAAGCTTCTACAAGTTTCACAAAGTTTGGATTACCATCTAGGTTTGTAGCACTGTATCTTTCATGGTAGAACACAGTTTGGAACTGACGAACCATACCTAATACAGAGTTATCTAGGATAAATACCTTAACAGGTAACTTGTATTTCTTAACGATAGCAAGCTCTTGCATATTCATTTGGAAAGAGCCATCACCTGAGATACAGATTACACAATCGTGTGGATTTGCAAATTGTGCGCCTATAGCAGCAGGGAAACCTAATCCCATGGTACCTAATCCACCAGAGGTAATAAAATGTCTTGGTTGCTCAAATTTGAAGTATTGAGCGGTAAACATCTGGTGCTGACCTACGTCAGTTGTAACATATGGGTTAATACCTAACTCATGGCAAACTTTAGATAGTGTTTGAATAACTTCCTGTGGTCTTATGATGCCATCTTTTTTACGGAAGTCTAAGCAATGCTTTTGCTTGAAGACATTAATTTTATCCCACCACAAGTTAATGTCGGCATTTGGTTTACCATCAACTTCTTTTAACTCTGTAAGAATTTGGGTAAGTACTGTTTTAGCATCACCTACGATAGGAATATTTGCTGTTACAGTCTTTGAAATAGAAGCAGGATCAACATCAATATGAATGATGGTAGCGTTAGGGCAGAACTTTGATACTTTATTTGTAGCTCTATCTGCAAAACGAGTACCTACAGCAAAGATTAAATCAGAGTTATGCATGGTTTCATTAGCTTCATATAAGCCATGCATACCTAGCATACCTAGGTATTGAGGATCTGAAGCTGGGTAGCCTGAGATACCCATTAAAGTAGATACTACAGGTAGATTTAAGCTTTTTGCAATTTGTAAAACCTCAGCGCTAGCCTCTCCTTGGACTACACCACCACCTATTAGCATTACAGGTTGCTTTGCTTTTAGTAATTCAGTAACTGCACGTTTAATCTGACCTTTATGACCAAAAATGGTTGGATTATAAGATCTTATATGAACATCAGATTTATTGTCGTAATCAAATAAGTAAGCTCTGTTTTGACAATTCTTTGGAATATCAACAACTACAGGTCCTTTTCTGCCTGTTGAAGCAATATAAAATGCTTTACGAATGTTGATAGCGATGTCTTCAGGTTTCTTACATAAGAAAGAGTACTTTACTACAGGTCTTGTAACACCCATAGTATCCACTTCCTGGAAGGCATCTGTACCAATTAAATCGGTGCTTACTTGTCCTGTGATCAACACTAAAGGAATTGAATCACCATAAGCAGTAGCTAAAGCTGTCACGGTATTAGTTGCACCAGGACCAGAGGTTACAATAGAGACACCGACTTTACCTGTTGATCTTGCATAACCGTCAGCCATGTGCACTGCACCTTGCTCGTGACGAGCAAGAGTGTGAACAATCTTTTTTGAATCGTATAATTCGTCGTAGATATCGGTAACAGCAGCTCCTGGGTAACCAAAGATTCTAGTTACACCAAGATCTTCTAATACACGAACTACTTGTTGAGCGCCGTTTAATTTTTCCATGATACTTCTGTGTTAATTACATTTAGATTGTTTAATTTTACAACAAAAGCTGTAAATATAAATAAAAGCTACAAGCTAATTTTAATTAGACAATCTGATTGCAGACATCAATTCTAGTTTTAATAAATGGTGTTAGTGCAACATGGTGATTTTCAAATTGCTCGAGCAATTCAAGTGCGGTATGTTGCTTTCTAAAATTAAGCTCTAAAGGTCTTAATGGGATCATCTGCAGGAAGTTAATGGTCTTATCCTCAAGAGTTAAACTTTGAGCTTCTACAGGGTATTCACCAATAGCAGTTAACATCACACCATTAAAAGCTGTAGCTTTTGAAAAGCTTCTGTCATTTTCAAAACAGTAACCAAAACCCACAAATTTGTCTTGATAGATGATGTTTTCAATTACTTCTTTGAACATAGAGATTTCAAAAGGAACTTCAGTAGGATCGTGAGTTTGAAAGTCTTTATCTAAAGGGAAACACAACTCAAGATCTTCAACTTGGTTATCTTCATTTAGTTGATTTTTTGAAGATAAGCCTACTGTTACCATCATGTTAAAGTCATATTCTGCATTTGGTCTTATGACGTATAACTTTACTTGACCTACTTTTGCAAAGTAGGTTGGCACTCCCCCAAAATTCTCTTCATAGTGCTTTAAGATTTTTGCCTCTATCTCTTCACTACAACCTTTAAAATTAGCTACTTTTTGATTTTTTAGAGCTAATTGCTTGTAGATCATAAGATTATTTAACAATCTAGGATCGCTTGCTGGTACAAATTTTAAAGCTTGTTCAAATCTGACTAAGCTGTCATTGATTAAACCTTGATTAAAGAGAATACAACCTTGATAGAACTGGTAATAGGCATTCTCATGACCTTCTTCACTAAATTTATCTAGTAGGGTCTGAGCTTTAGATAATAGAGTATAAGGATCCCCTGATTGTCTTGCTACATTGATATAAGTACGAACAAGTTGCAAACATAACTCAAAATCAAGCTCACTGTTTTCAAGTAAACAGATCACTTTAAATAAGTCACCTTCTTTGTAAAGGTTATTTATTTCTTCAAGTAAGTTATTTTTATAGGTTAAAAAATCGTCAGCCATAGTTTTTCTCACAAAAAAGCCTCGGTTTACCGAGGCTTTTGTAAAAGTATTTTGCTTTAAGAATGTAGGGAATGCTCGCCTCTGAAAATTCCACATACACCAGAGCGCACCGTTTCAATCACTTCAGCTTGTTCTGCTACAGCCTTTAAGAAGCGATCTACTTCAAAGGAGGTATCCACAAACTGTAAGATATAAAGCTCTGGAGTGATATCAACAATTTGTGCCTTAAAGATATCACATAAAGTCTTAATCTCTTCACGTTGAGTGTGACCTACAGCTTGTACTTTCACAAATAAAATCTCACGCTCAACAATACCTACAGAGTCATCTTGTTGAGAGGATACTTTAATTACGTTTACAAGCTTGTGTAGTTGCTTAGTAATTCTTTCAACTACACTGCCATCACCTTCTGTAAGAATGGTAATTCTTGAGAGAGTCTTATCCTCAGTTGGAGCTGCAGTAATATTCTCAATATTGTAGCCACGCTGTGAGAATAGACCTACTACTCTAGATAGAGCACCTACTTCGTTTTCAAGCAGAATTGATATGATCTGTCTCATCTTAATCCTCACTTAAAAACATATCAGACATGCTACCGCCACCTTGTTGCATTGGTAATACTTTAGCATCAGTATTACATGCAATATCCACAATAACTAGCTTGTCTTTCATAGCTAAAGCTTTTTCAATTGCCCCATCAAGATCTTTAGGGGATGTAACCTTAATACCCTCATGACCGTAAGCTTTAGCTAAAGCTACGAAGTCTGGGTTGTAGTTTAGGTTAGTAGAGCTAATGTGTCCTTTGTAGAACATACGTTGCCACTGTCTTACCATACCTAAAGTAGAGTTATCTAAGATAAAGATCTTAATTGGTAAGTCGTACTCTAAGCAGGTAGATAACTCCTGAATATTCATTTGGAAAGAGCCATCACCTGTAAATAGGCAAACAGTACTATCAGGATTACCTACAGCAGCACCAATAGCAGCAGGGAAACCATAACCCATAGTACCTAAGCCACCAGAGGTTAAAAGCTTACGAGGCTCATCAAACTTGTAATATAAAGCGGTAAACATCTGATGCTGACCTACGTCTGTTGCAATGATAGCTTTACCATTAGTTGCTTTATAAACTGCTTCAATGATCTCTTGAGGTTGAATTAGAGTGTCATTCTTTGCATAGTTTAGACAATCAATATGTCTCCACTTAGCAATTTCAGCCCACCAAGTCTTTAAAGCTTCATTCTCGTGTAAATCAAACTCATCAAAAGCTTCAATGAATTGATTTAAAACTGTCTTAGCATCACCTACGATAGGGATATCAGCAGTTACAGTCTTTGAAATAGAAGCAGGATCGATATCAATATGAATAATCTTAGCAGCTGGGCAGAATTTTGATAAGTTGTTAGTTACACGATCATCAAAACGGCAACCTACGGCAAATACAACATCTGCTTTATCCATGGCATTATTTGCTTCATAAGTACCATGCATACCAAGCATACCTAAGAATTGTTTATCTGTTGATGGATAAACACCTAAACCCATTAGAGTGGAGGTTACAGGTAAATTAAATCTGTGAGCAATAGCTCTTACCTCATCGATGGCACCTGACAATTGAGCACCACCACCTACTAGCATAATAGGTCTTAATGAATCAGCAAGTAGTTTAGCTGCACGCTTTACTTGACCACGGTGACCTTGCTTAGTTGGATTGTAAGAACGTAATCTTACAGGACCTTCTTGCTCAGGATACTCAAATCTTAAAGATGGTCTTACGCAGTCTTTTGGAATATCTACGACAACAGGACCAGGTCTTCCTGAGGAGGCTAAATAGAAAGCTTGTCGAATATACTTTGGAATATCTAAAGCGCACTGACATAGATAAGAGTGCTTAACAATAGGTCTTGTAATACCTACAGTATCCACTTCCTGGAAAGCATCAGAGCCAATTAAAGGAGTTCCTACCTGGCCTGTTAAAATGACCATAGGAATAGAATCCATGTAAGCAGTTGCAATAGCAGTTACAGTGTTAGTTGCACCAGGACCTGAGGTCACTAAGCATACACCTACTTTGCCAGTAGAACGGGCATAGCCGTCTGCAGCATGAGCCACACCTTGCTCGTGGCGACCTAAAATGTGCTTAATCTTTGTAGACTCTAATAAGGCATCATAAATATCTAAGACGGCGCCGCCTGGATATCCAAACAAATGATCAACACCTAAGTCTTCAAGGGTACGCACTACCATTTGTGCGCCAGACATCATGGTCATGAATTTCTCCTATAATAACTAATTGGCCTTTTTAGGTTTTGGCCAAAACCTGTTAGGTACATCTTGTACCCATTTTTCAAATTCTTCAGGAAAATCTTTCTTTAATCTTGGCTCATCTAATAGCATGGTAAAACCATAAGCAAAGATTAACATCCCTAAAGGAACGATTAAAGTTAATACTGAATTTATAGCACAACAAAGACCTAAATAAAACAGTACTAAGCCCATATGCATTGGATTTCTGCACATGCTGTAAGGTCCTGTAGTAACTAGGTGAACAGTTTGATTAGATAAATGTACTTTACCTACCACAATTGCGCCACCTTTACCTTTGGTGATTAGTTCATAATTAGACCATATTACAAAGAATAATCCAACCCCAGAGCAAATTGCTCCAAAGATGGGGGTAGCAATATTGTTTGGCATAAAGTCATAAGGACAAAAATATGCTAAAACAAAGATAGCTAAAGGTCCTAAGATAAAAAAGATAGAACTACCAAAGATATAAGCTACAACATTCCTTAAGGTAAACATTATTGAGCCTCTTTTAATAACTCATCTAGCACAAATAATGGGTGGTTTGCTCTTTTACCTTCCATTCTTAATACTTGAGAACGGCAGCTAAAGCCAGTGATTAAGCAATGGTTAAAGTCACGCTTTTGAATTTCACCTTTCCAGTTCTTTTCATAAACAGCGTAAGTTTCATCATGGTTTTTAGCAATATGACCAAATAAACCTGCCATACCACAGCAAGCAACATTGATAGGGATTAGATTTAATCCAAACTTATTCATTAAATTCTGCCACATAATAGGAGCTGGAGTTACTAAAGCTCTTTCAGTGCAGTGAGTAAATAAGTAATAAGGCTCTTTGAATTTATCGCTATTAGCTTTAGCTAATACTTTTGCTTTGATTTTCTCAAAGTTATCTTCAAACTTTTGAGTACCAAATTGCTTAGTTAACCACTCTTCTGGGAGTAACACATTAAATTCACCCTTTTGCTCGCCAAGCATTTGAGCATACTCATCACGATAGCAGATAGTAAGGGCTGGATCATAACCTACTAGTGCTTTATCAGTCTTAGCAATTCTCTCAAGTCTTGCTGACTGCTTTGCAGCATAGTGTAAGAAGCTTCTTCTTTGGCCACGAATAATCTTAATCTTGCCGTTTACATAAGGGCGTAAGAAAGCAACTTTATAGCCTAAGTTTCTGATGACACAAGCCATCTTTACAAGGCCATCAGCTTCATAGCAAACAGTGAAAGGATCGGTAACTATAATAACTTCATAATCTGACTTTTCAGCTTTTTGAGCACTTAGAATTTCAAAATCATTTTCTTTACATTCTTGTGCGAAAGTCTTTTCACTAAATAGTGGAATATCCACAAAGCCAAAGATCTTTTTAGTTAAAGCTTTTACAAAGTTATTTGATAGAACCGCATTTGACAATTTAGGGAATTTAGACATGATAGGTAGGGTAAATTCCGCATTTAAAATGAGGATATCCATCAAAGGACGCAGATATCTGCTGTAGTATAAAGCTAAGAATCTTGAGTTTAAATCAGCTGCGTTTACGTGAGCTGGGCAAATGCTCTTACAGGATTTGCAGGATAAACAAGTAGAGATATTCTCTAAATACTCAGTAGAGTAGTCACAACCTTTAGTTACGATAGTGTTGAAGACTCTGCGAGCAAAATTTACAGGATTTGGCATGGAGGTAAATAAAGCTACCTCTTCTGTAGCAATATTATGTCCACGATCATTCATAAGTCTCATCCACTCACGCATAAGCTCACTATAGCCTTTAGGAGAGCGAATGTGGTTTTTAGTATAGCGATAGCTTGGGCACATTAAAGCGCTCTTGTCATAGCTAAAGCATTGACCATTACCATTACAGCTTACAGCTCCCTTAAAGGAGGTTCTTACAGTTAGTGGAATAGTCTTATCTAAATCACCTCTCATCAAAGAATCAATAGCGACAATCTTGTCATCACGATTTGAGAAAGGTACACAGATTTTGCCTGGATTTAAAATATTCTTAGCGTCGAATAATTCTTTTACTTTTCTTGCAACAGGATATAAAGACTTAAAGAAGACTTCACCATAGCAAGAGCGGTATCCACGACCGTGTTCACCCCACATTTGACCATGGTACTTGTTTACAAGCTCAACAACCTTATTAGAGATAGTAACTAACTTCTCTTTATCCTCTTTTAAGGTTAAATCAAGAGCAGGTCTTACGTGCATTAGACCAGTATCTACGTGACCGAACATACCGTAGGTTACATTTAGTGAATCTAGTAATTGTCTAAACTCTAAAATGTAATCAGCCAAATTCTTTGGTGGTACTACAGTATCTTCAGTAAAGGCTACTAACTTCTTATCGCCAGCTGCTGCACCTAATAAACCTACCGCTTTCTTTCTCATGCCGTAAATAGAAGCTACAGCTTTTGGAGTAGTAGCAAGCTGTGCACCTAAAATACCATTTTCAAAAGTCTTTGCTTTTTCTTGAACAGTTGCAAAGATGGTATTTAGTTTTTGATGTTCAGCTTCTTTATCATAACCATTGAACTCAACGATATTGATACCTAAAATCTCGTGACCATCAACTTCTTGGATATAGTCTTTTACACTGTTCCAAACGGTGTCTTTCTTAGCTAAATTAAGTACTCTAGAATCAACTGTTTCAACAGAGAATACGCCAGCATCAATTAAATCTACAGCATGACGTAAGGCACTATCAAAGTTCTCATACTTAACTACCATCAACTCTCTAAAATCAGGAGTTTTGGTTAAATCTAAAGTAGCACCACAGATAATTGCTAAGGTACCTTCAGCACCACAAATTATTCTAGCAAGATTTAATGTATCAGTAGTTGGATCATAGGAGTTTTGTAAATCGTAGCCTGTCATGAAACGATTTAATTTAGGGAAGATCTCCTCAATCTCTTTGCGGTTATCTTTTAATAGCGCATAACAGCCACGGTAGATGTCACCTTCAAGGCCTTTCTTTTGTAAGCACTCTTGTAATTTGTCGCCACTTACAGGACCAAAGGTAGTGATAGTGCCATCTAGTAGCACTACAGTTACATCTTTAATGTGATTAGAGGTTCTACCATATCTTAAAGAGCCTTGACCTGCAGCATCATTACTTATCATGCCACCTAAGCAAGCACGGCTTGAGGTAGATAACTCTGGTGAGAAGAATAAATTGTATGGCTTTAGAAATTCATTTAGCTCATCTTTAATTACACCAGCTTGAGCATAGATTTCTCTTTGGTCAGGATTGAAGTTTAGGGTAGCTTTCATATAACGAGAGCAATCGATGGTAACACCATCATTTAAAGATTGTCCGTTAGTACCTGTACCACCACCACGAGGAGTAATTACAAGTTTTTCAAAGATAGGCTCGTTTCTAACCTTTACAGCGATACTAATGTCTTCGTTATCTTTTGGAAAGATCACGCCTTGAGGCATTCTTTGATATACAGAATTGTCAGTTGCACATAAGAGTCTTGAAGCATGTGCATATTCAACATCTCCTTTAAAACCATGTTCTTTTAAGGAGGTTAAATACTTTTTATACAATGGCTCTAGTTCTGGAAGATCAACAATCTTAGGGATCATTTAAGTGCCTCTATACAATAATAAAAACTTGTCTTTGTTATATGTTAGAAAAGTGAATAAGAATTATTGTACATCAATTTTGTGACACTTATTTAAGAAATAGCTTGTGCTCTAAAAAAGGAAATTAAATTAAACTAAATTTGTCTTTAAGTGTAATAAAGACTAACAAAAACAGGTAAATTGTAAGTTAATTACCACATGAGGCGCAAAATATACGCAAGATCACCTGCGTGCTCATTGCATACATCCAAACTAAGATCTTTACCAAAGGCTCCAAAAAGACCTTCATACCGTTCTTTAATGACATTTTCATTTTCAGTAATTGTCTCATTTACGGCCTTGAGTTTTCTCTCTTTTGAAAACATACTAAATGGACCGTCTAGGCAACGAAGACAAACTAACTTTTTGAATTCTTTATACGTAACCATTTTTACTACCACATAAGCCTCAGAATATAAGCAAGATCGCCTGCGTGCTCATTACATACTTTCAAACTTAACTTTTCACCAAAAGCCTCAAAAAGACCTTCATAACGTTCTTTAATGACATCTTCGTTTTCGGTAATTGTCTCATTTACTGATTTGAGTTTTATATCATCAGGAAAATTGCTAAAAGAATCTTCTAAACAAATAAGACAAACTAACTTTTTAAATTCTTTATAGCTCACCATGGAATACTCCTTATCAATCATCTGAAAGCTCTACTTTAGGTTAGAAAATGACTACCACAACCATCTTAGAATGTTTGCCACATCTGCAGCATACTCAGTGCAAACACTAAGATCTAAGAAATCTTCAAAATGATCTGACAATTGCCGGTAGCGTTCTTTAATCACATCCTCGTTTTCGAGAATGGTTTTGCTAATTTCATTAAGGCGCCTCTCTTTTGGAAAAGCATTAAAGCTATCTTGATAGCAAAACTTAACTACGAGCTTTTTAAATTCTAGGTAACTTGTCATACCAACTCCTAATTAAATTTATAACTGAAGCTGTATTGCTTGTTTTAAGTGAAACTGCGAATTCCAAATTTGATTCAACTATTTTCCATTAAAACTGCATATTCATTGTCTTAAATTTATAATTCATTCTTCCATTTAAATTCATCGTTCTTTTATTTTTGTTCATCATTCCCGACCTGTTTGGCTATCTTTTAAAACTAAATTTCATTCCATTATTTTTGTTTTTTAATCCGATATTTTTAAGCCATAAAAACACCGAAAAGATCTCACCATTATCTTAAT
>CACZXZ010000013.1 GCA_902785325.1 uncultured Succinivibrio sp.
CAGTCAACTTCCTAGATCATAAATAACTAGTTGGTCTTACGCCACCCATTTATGATCTATCCCCGTGTATACTCTACATTATGCATGGGGATTTAGGTATATAGGTTTTCTTTTGCGGTTTCATAAGCTTTATTTGCGTTTTTAGCATCTTCTATGGTGAAGTAAGCAGTTCCTTTTTGAATGTCGATTAGGTGATTTGCTGAATTTACGGTATCGATTGCTGAAGAAACGACTTTTAATTCTGAGTAGTGGAAGAAAGAGTAGGTGCAAACACTCAAAGAGATGATGTAGCCTATACAACCTATGATAAGAAGCGTCTTTCTGCCTAATTTATCAATAAGTCTAATACCAATAAAGGTTGCAATAAAGTTGGTGATGCCAAGTGAGATAGAAGCTGCTAAAGGATCTTCCATACCTGCTAAGGCTAGTAATCTTGGATCAAATTAAGGTGATTATTATGTTAAATTTCGATAAATTTAAACAAAAAACAATAAAATGTGCAGGTCTCGGTGAAGTTTTATTTGATGTTTTTGAGTCTGGTCCAAAAATAGGCGGTGCTCCTGCCAATTTTGCTTACCACTGTAAACAAAATGGCTTAGATGCCATAACGATTAGTTCTGTGGGAAAAGACGAATTAGGTTTTAAAGCGAGAAATTTACTTGCAAATCGATTTCTTCCTGCTTTGCTTATAGAAAGCAATAAAGCTACAGGATGTGTACATATTAAAGTGGACTGTAATGGAGTTCCTTCATATAATTTTGATGAAAATACAGCCTTTGATAACATCCATTTTACAGATGATCTTAATGAAATTGCTCATAAACTGGATATGGTGTGTTTTGGCTCATTAGCACAAAGAAATAATGTTTCTCACCAAACTATTATGAAAGTGCTAGATACTTTGTCTCAAGATGCTATCAAGGTATTTGATGTAAATTTAAGAGCAAACTTTTATTCAAAGGAGGTAATTCTCTCCTCTTTACAAAGAACTAATATCTTTAAATGCAATGAAGACGAATTACCAATTCTTTGTAACTTACTAGGTGTTAAAGGCAATACTTGCAAAGACTTTTACGCCTATCTTAAAACTCAAGGTATTGATTGCTTTATCTTTACACAAGGTTCTGTTCAAAGTACGGTTTTTCTAAATGATGAAATTTCAAGTTTACCAACGCCTAAAGTAAAAGTAGTCGACACTGTAGGTGCTGGAGATGCTTTTACAGCAACTATAGTAAGTAAACTTATGCAAGGAGAGAGTTTGACAAGTGCTCATCAAAAAGCTGTGAAATATGCTGCATATGTATGCACTCAAAGTGGAGCTATGCCAGATATTCCAAGCTCTTACTTGTAAATATTTTTTTTATTTTGTGAGATAAGTCCAAAGTAAAAATTGCAAATGTTAGCCTTGCAACAATAAATCAAGGCTAATTTCAGTATACTCTCACGAAAAAAAATACGCTGGTGTGAGAGCATGTCATTTTTTAAAAGCATACTGATATTTATATTTGCATTTGTATTCCTTTCAAGCAAAGCCTTTTGCCAAGAGTTAGTAGTTTGGGAAGATACCGATAAAGGCATTGGTCTTAAAAGGGCAGCAGAGGACTTTACTAGTCTTACTGGTGTAAAAGTAAAGATTATTGAGTTTAGATATATTTATGCACTAGAAAGATTGAGATTAGATGGTCCTGCTGGCACTGGTCCTGATTTATTTTTATTACCTTCAGATTTACTAGGCTCTGCTGTAGCACAAGGCATGATAAGCCCTGTTTACTACACTCCAAAAGAGCGTTCAATTTATCTTAATAAAGCACTAGAGGCTGCAAGCTATCGTTATGAAAACTACATGGTGCCAAAGTGCATTGAAACCGTTGCTGTTTTCTACAATAAAAAATTTTTACCAAAACCACTTAGAACCTTACAAGCATATTTTGATTTCTCAGTGGAATCTAAGAAATTAGATCAATATGGTTTACTTGCAAAATTTGATGATCTCTATTATGCCTATCCAGTACTAAAACCATATGGCGCTTACATCTTTGCTAAGACTAGCGTTCCAAAAGGTGGTAATGAATTTTACTATGATACTTCCGACATTGGTTTAAATAACAAAGGCGCAGTGGAGGCAATTAAGTTATTAAAGACTTTCTATGATGAAGATCTTTTCCCATCAGGTATTGAAGGAAGGGGAGCTTTAAATTCTGTTAAAGATCTCTTTATCAAGCAAAAAGCCTGTGCCGCCATATTAGGTACCTGGGATTTAGCAGATGTTTTAAAATCCAATCTTAAAGTGGGAATTACTACCTTACCATTTTTACCAAATGGCTTTAAAATGCGCCCATTTTTAGGTATTCGTGGTTATGTAATTTCGCGTTGGACTAATAAGTACGAGTTAGCTTTAAAATTTGCCAAATTTGCAACTCAAGACAAGTATGCTGAGGATAGATTTAATATTACATATGAATTGCCTGCAACCACAGAAGCTTTAAATGAGGATGCAATTAGAAATAATGAATTTGCTAAAGCCTTCATTGTTGAAAGTCACAATGCTCAGTTAATGCCATCAGATCCTGCTACAAGAGAAGTTTGGATCCCTTATGCCGAGAAACTACACGAGATCTATTCGGGTCACGTACCAGTTACTTTAGGCTTAAATGAAGCTGTAGAAGAAATTAAAAAGAACATTGAAAAACAAACTTCAGCACCTAGGTTAGATTAAGCTGAAGTAATCCTGCTAATTTTGCGCAAAAGAAGCGCAATATTTGTAGAATTTTGGACAATTAGTCAAAAATGTTGCTAAAATAGTTTTGTTTCCAATTAATAGGAAACATTTTTGTAGAAATTTGTTTTTTGCATATGTAAAAAAGCCTTCATAAAGAAAGAGGAAAATTTACATAAGGCAGTCCACATAAAATAACGATAATTAAGGACAGTATCATGGCTAAGCTTCAGTCACTTCAAGATCCGTTTTTAAATGCTTTACGTAAGGAGCATATTGTTGTATCAATTTATCTTGTAAATGGTATTAAGTTACAAGGCCAGATTGAGTCTTTTGATCAGTTCGTTGTATTGTTAAAGAACCAAGTAAGTCAGATGGTTTATAAGCATGCAATTTCTACTATTGTTCCAGCACGTGCTGTAACAATTCCAACAGAAGAAACTGAAGAGCAACAAGAAGCAACACCTGCTGCCGCAGAATAATCAGTGAGTTTGAGATAATAAACTAATGCCATCATCAGAGTTTGAGTCTTTAGGCTCAACGCTTTTAGTGCATGTTGAGTTACCTCAGCTACAATCACAAGAAGACTTAAAAGAGCTACAACTCCTAGCAGAATCAGGCGGAGGAGAGGTAGCTTATTGTGTTTGCTGTAAACGCGAAACCCCCGATCCGAGTACTTTTATAGGCTCTGGCAAAGTAGTAGAAGTTGCCGATGCTGTAAAAGCCTATGACGTACAAACTGTAATCTTCAACAACAAGTTAACCCCTGCTCAAGAGCGTAACCTTGAAAAAGCCTTTGGCGTAAGAGTAATGGATAGAGTAGCCCTTATTCTTACAATCTTTGCTCAAAGAGCTAGAACTTACGAAGGTAAACTTCAAGTTGAACTTGCGCAATTACAGTATGAACAAGCAAGACTAGTGCGTGGCTGGACTCACCTTGAAAGACAAAAAGGTGGTTTTGGTCTACGTGGTGGTCCTGGAGAAACTCAGATTGAGTTAGACAGACGTGCCTTACGTGAAAGAATAAGTGCTATCAAAAAAGATCTTGAGGTAGTAGCGTCTCGTCGCGAGCAAAACCGCAGTAAGCGCAAGAAGAACTCTGTTCCTGTAGTTTCTTTTGTAGGTTACACTAACGCAGGTAAGTCTACCTTATTTAATCTTTTAACTAAAGCAGACGTGTATGCAGCTAATCAGCTATTTGCAACACTAGATCCTACCTTGCGAACCATCCAAATACCAGTTATTGGTAAAGCTGTGTTTGCAGATACTGTAGGTTTTATAAGACACTTACCTCATGATTTAGTGGCTGCTTTTAGAGGCACTCTAGAAGAGACTAGACAGGCGGATTTATTGCTCCATATTGTAGATTGCTCTGATGAGCATAAAGAGGCTAATATCGAGGCTGTAAATGCCGTGTTAGAGCAAGTTGGTGCTCAAGATATTAAGACTTTAATTGTCTACAATAAAGCTGATTTAGTACCAGATTCACCAAATGAAATTATCAGAGATGAAAACGGTAAAGCTATCCGTGTATATGTTAGCGCCTTAACATCTTTTGGAATTGATAATTTATTGCAAGCAGTAAGTGAATTATTGTCTGATAATTTATGTTCATTTACTGTTAAGATAGATGGTAAACATGGCAAATTAAGAAGCTTGCTTTATGCTAGCAAAGCTGTCGAAAAAGAATCCTATGCTGACGACGGTTCTTGCTTGTTGCAAATTAAGTTAACCGCTGTCGATGCTGCCATTATAGATAGTAAAACCCAAGGTCAATTATCCCAAACTTGTACTAGTGAAGATAAGCCTTGGATCCAAAGTACAGAATTTGATTTTAACAGTGTAGATTAGAGATATGGAAAATAATAAAGATCTTATGGGGTGGAATGCTCCTGGTCAAAATGATCCTCAAGATGACGGTAGACGTGATCAACCATCAGATCCTTGGGGTAGAACTACTCGTAAACAAGAAAGCGATCCTATTGGTGCTTTATTAAAGCTACTAAAGGATTTCTTTGGTGGTTCAAAAAATGGTAGTAAAAAGCAAGGCTCTAAAAAGGGTAGTAATACCATTACTCTTATTTTAGTTGCTTTGTTAGGTATCTACATTTATTCAGGCTTTTACACTGTAAAAGAAGCTGAAAAAGGTGTAGTACTACGCTTTGGTAAGATGTACTCCGTTGAGGATTCTGGCTTACGCTGGAAATTTACTGGTATTGATACTGTAAATGTTATCGATATTGAGCAAGTTCGTTCCATTCAGTCCTCAGGTACTATGCTTACAGAGGATGAGAACGTAGTTATTGTGGAAATGGATGTACAGTATCGTATTTCCGATCCTTTCAAATACTTATATTCTGTAGTAAATCCTGATAACACACTTCTTGAAGCTACTGATAGTGCTTTGCGCTATGTAGTAGGTCATACTCTAATGGATGATATTCTAACTTCAGGTCGTGAAATGGTTCGTCAAAACACTCGTGAGTTATTAACCTCAATTATCGAACCATATAACACAGGCCTTACTATCGTAGATGTTAACTTCCTACCAGCTAGAGCTCCTGATCAAGTAAAAGAAGCTTTTGATGATGCTATTGCTGCTCAAGAAGACGAGCAAAGATACAAGAGAGAAGCTGAAGCTTATGCTAATGAAGTATTACCAAAAGCTGAAGGTCAAGTACAACGTATCAAGCAAGAAGCTGAAGGTTATAGATCACAAGTAGTTCTAAAGGCTAAAGGTGAGGTTGCACGATTTGAAAAGGTATTACCTGAGTATAATGCAGCTCCTGAAATTACTAGAACTCGTATCTACTTAGAAACTATGCAGGAAGTATTAGGTAAATCTCAAAAGATTATTTTAGATGTGCCTAAGGGTAGTAATCCTGTTTTATACCTACCAGTACCTGAAAAAAGAGTTAAATCAAATGTAGGTTCAACTGTTGAAGCAGGTAAAGTAGAAAACAATAAAAATGTAACTCCAGCTACTAACAACTATCAAGATAATGCAACAAGAACAGACTCTTATCCACCATTATCAAGTAGTAACCAAAACAATTATGGCACTGTAACTAGGAGGGTAAGATAATGAATAAGAGCCTATTTAATCTTGCGTTAGTACTATTAGTAGTAATTGGTTTTGTGCTCTTTAATAGTACTTATATCGTCTACGAAGGTTCACAAGGCATTGTTACTAGATTTGGTAAAGTGGTACGTGACAGTGACGGTAAGTTAAACATTGTAGAGCCAGGCTTACACTTTAAAGCTCCATTTATTGATAAAGTAAAAGCTTTAGATGTTCGTATTCAAACCATTAGCTCTTCAGCTGATAGATTTGTTACCTCCGAGAAAAAAGACGTTATCATCGACTCTTATGTAAAGTGGCAAATTCTAGATGGCGCAACTTATTACTTAACTACTGCAGGTGGTAATAAGATGCAAGCAGAGGAATTGTTAAGAAGAAGAATTAACAACTCACTACGTAGTCAAATTGGTCGTTTAACCATTCATGAGATTGTATCAGGTCAGGATGGCTCAAAGATTGATAGTGAGGATAGTGGTTTTGATTCTGTAGCTGAAACCTCTGAAGCACTAAGCTCTGCAAGTAAAAGTAAGCGTGATCAAGTAATGCAAAATGCTTTACGTGATATTGGTGATTCAGCTAAAGCTTTAGGTATTAAGATTGTGGATGTGCGTATTAAGCAAATCAATCTACCACCTGAGGTTTCAAACTCTATTTACCAGCGTATGAGAGCTGAGCGTGATGCTGTAGCTAAGTTACACCGTTCTCAAGGTAGAAAAGATGCTGAAGCTATCAAAGCTCAAGCTGATAGAGAGGTGGTAGTTAAGATTGCTGAAGCTGAGAGATTAGGTCGTACCATTAAAGGTGAAGGCGATGCTCAAGCTACTAAGATCTACGCAGATGCTTACAAACAAAATCCAAAATTGTTTGAGTTCTTGCGTTCAATGGATGCTTACAAAAACTCCATGTCATCTGGCGATGACTTGTTAGTGTTAGAGCCAAATACAGAATTTTTTAAATTCTTTAATAATGACAATGGCTCAAATAACCCATAATTTTGTATAATATCCGTTTGGTGAATTTTTTAAGCCTAATTCTCAAAGAGGAATTTGTAAATGCCTAATAATGTGATTGTGCTAGGAACACAATGGGGCGACGAAGGTAAAGGTAAAGTCGCTGATTTATTAACTTCAAAGGCTAATATTGTTGTACGTAGCCAGGGTGGTAACAATGCTGGTCACACCCTAGTGGTTGGCGACAAGAAAGTTGTAGTACGTTTAGTACCATCAGGAATTCTACACAAGGATTGCTTATGTTTAATAGGCTCTGGTGTAGTAGTAAATCCAGGTGCACTCTTTGAGGAAATTGAAGAATTAAATCGTGCTGGTGTTGAGAGTGTAGAGCAACGCATCAAAGTATCAGGTGCTAGTGCTTTATTACTACCTATTCACCCAGCAATTGACCGTGGTGCTGAAAAACTACGTGGTAAGAATGCTATTGGTACCACAGGTCGTGGTATCGGTCCTTGCTATGAGGATAAGGTAGCACGTCGTGGTGTTCGTGTAGGCGATCTATACGACATGGAAGACTTTAAGGTACGTCTAAAGAGCTTATTAGACTACAGAAACTTTATGCTTAAAAACTACTACAACGAGCCTGAGGTTTCTTATGAGTCAGTTTTAGAGTACATCATGTCAATTCGTGACCGTTTATTAGCTATGGTAGCTGATGTATCAGAGATCTTAGCTGAAGGTCGCAAGAACAATAAGAAGATCTTATTTGAAGGCGCACAAGGTACCTTCCTAGATATCGATTATGGTACTTACCCATATGTAACCTCCTCAAACACTGTAGCAGGTGGCTGTGTAACAGGTTCAGGTGCAGGTCCATTAGATATTGATTATGTATTAGGTATTGCAAAAGTTTACACCACTCGTGTAGGTGGCGGTCCATACCCAACAGAGTTAAATGACGAAGTTGGTGAAGGCATCAGAAAGCGTGGTGCTGAGTTCGGTGCTGTAACTGGTCGTCCACGTCGTACAGGTTGGTATGATGCAGTTGCAATGCGCAGAGCTGTAACCATCAACTCTTTAACTGGTTTAGCTTTAATGAAGTTAGACGTATTAGATGGTATGGATGAGGTTAAGATCTGTACTGCTTATAAGATGAAAGACGGTCAGATTAAGCAATTACCACCATTATCAGCTCACGAATACGAAGGCATTACTCCTGTATATGAGACTATGCCAGGTTGGAGTGAGTCAACCTTTGGTGTAACTAAGTGGGAAGACTTACCACTAAATGCTAGAAACTACATCAAGCGTTTAGAGGAGTTATCAGGTGCTAAGGTTGCTATCCTATCAACTGGCCCTGAGCGCGATCAGACCATTTATTTAGACGATCCATTTGCTAACTAATAAGCAAATATGATGGAATAAAAAAAAGGAGCTTTAAGCTCCTTTTTTTATTGTGAGAAAAGTTTAGTTGTCTCTTTTTACAGCATGATCTGCAAGATCGCAAAGCATCTGTACATATTCACTTTGCTTTAAGCATTTCAAACTATCTTTAGCTTTAGTTGCAGCATTAATTGCAAACTCATAAGCTTTTTCAATGGCATTACTTTTCTTAATGCAGTCTAGTACGATATCAAGTTTATTGTGCTCAATAGCATCTTTAAGTAGAGCATGGTCAATGCAAGGATCTTCAAGAGCATAAATTAAAGGAAGAGTAATTCTGCCATCAAAGAGATCTTCACCTACAGGTTTACCTAGTTTGTCTTTGTCTGAGGTGTAATCTAGGATGTCGTCTGCAACTTGGAAGGCAATACCTAATTGTTTACCATATTCTTTTAAAGCAGTAACTTCCTCATTAGTACTATCTGTCAAGATAGCAACTCCTGAGGTAGTAAGTTCAAATAAGGCACCAGTCTTACAATAGATAGTCTCTAAGTAATCCTCAATAGAGATATCTATTTTGCCTTGATTCTCAAGTTGATTGATTTCACCACTTACTAAAGCAGATAAAGTGTTACTTACATCTTTATATAGTTGAGGTTTGTCTACATCGTGAAGACACATGAAACATTTAGTAAAAAGGTAATCACCAGCTAAAACTGCAGCATGGTTTCCATCAGTATTATTAAGAGTTTCTTTTCCACGTCTGCAATCTGCTTTATCGATGACATCGTCATGAACTAGGGTTGCGGTATGTAAAAGCTCTGTGGCTGCTGCAAAATTTAAAGCTCTTTTATAGAACTCTTTTTTATTTAGAGCGTGGTAGGCTAAGATTGCAAGTTTTGGTCTTATTCTCTTGCCACCTGCCTTAACAACACGTAGGCACATGTCGTTAATATTGCTCTCAAGATATGATCCAGTAAGTAAGTTTGATAAAATTTCTTCTACTTTTTCTAAATCTTGAGCTATGTTTTCTAATTGATTCTTCATGATTACTCTCTACAGTGATAAGTAATTGTAACATTTAAAGAGTAATTAATGATGAATTTAAGCCTTGAAATTAATATTAATAACATATAAAATCATTTCGCATTTTTTAGAGGGCGTTTATTAATTTAGAAAATGCAGCATACAGAAAAATAGTAAGTCTTTGAGAAAAGACTTGCATTTATGCATTATTGTCTGTATAATAATGCCCTATTATCGCCATAAGTGGCAAAGTTTTAATTGATTGCGGGAGCAGAACTCCTGCATTTAACTGGAGTTTGAGCATGTACGCAGTTATTTTTTGCGGCGGCAAGCAGCACAAGGTTTCCGAGGGCGACGTGCTAAGCGTTGAACTACTCGATGCCCAAGCTGGCAGCGATATCGAACTAGATAAAGTTCTATTAGTTTCAGATGGTACCAATATCAAAGTTGGTGCTCCATACTTAGAGGGTGCTAAGGTTACTGCTAAGGTTTTAGGCGCACACGGTGGTGACAAGATTAAGATTGTTAAATTCCGTCGTCGTAAGCACAGCCAGAAAGTTACCGGTCACCGTCAGTGGTATACCGATTTACAAATTACTGGTATTAATCAGTAATTAAGGAGAGCGATTAAATGGCACACAAGAAAGCTGGTGGTTCCGTTCGTAACGGTCGTGATTCCCAGGCTCAACGTTTAGGCGTTAAAGCTTACGCTGGTGAGACTGTTTCTGCAGGTAGCATCATCGTTCGTCAACGTGGTACACACTTCCACGCAGGCGCAAACGTTGGTTTAGCAAAGGATGATTCATTATTTGCTAAGGCTGATGGTAAAGTTGCATTCGTAACTCGTGGTTCAAAGAACCGCAAGTTCGTTGAGATTGTAACTGCTGCACAGTAATTCTTTTTAAAGAATTCAAAAAGAGGCTCGCATAAGCGGGCCTTTTTAGTCTGTAATAACATTTTTTATGGCACATACCTTTGCTGCCATCTTTTAATCTGGAGGATCTTAAGGTGAAGTTTGTTGATGAAGCCGTAATCCGCGTAGAAGCCGGAGATGGCGGCAATGGTATTGTTAGCTTCCGTCGTGAAAAATATGTACCACGTGGTGGCCCTGATGGTGGTGACGGTGGTGACGGCGGTAATGTATATGTAAAAGCAGATACTAACCTAAATACCCTAGTAGATTATCGTTTTACTAAGTTCCATAAAGCTGAGCGCGGTGAGAATGGTGGTTCTGCCGATTGTACTGGTGCTCGTGGTGAGGATAAAGTTTTATTACTACCTGTTGGTACAAGAATTACTGATGTAGCAACTGGTGAGGTGATTGGCGATTTAAGACATGAGGGTGATGTATTATGCGTTGCTCGTGGTGGTCGCCATGGCTTTGGTAATACTCACTTTAAATCTGCTACTAACCAAGCCCCAAGACAAAAGACTAATGGTACTAAAGGTGAAAGACGTCAGTTAAAGCTTGAAATGCTTTTAGTATCTGATGTTGGCTTAGTAGGTTTACCAAATGCAGGTAAGTCTACCTTTGTAAGAGCAGTATCTGCTGCTAAACCAAAGGTTGCAGATTACCCATTTACAACCTTAGTTCCATCTTTAGGTGTAGTTAAGACCTCACAGGGCAGATCATTTGTGATTGAGGATATTCCAGGTCTAATCGAAGGCGCTTCAGAAGGTGCCGGTTTAGGTCATAGATTCTTAAAGCACTTAGAGCGTTGTCGTGTACTTGTACATCTTGTGGATGTTCATCCTATCGATGAAAGTGATCCTGTTGATAATGTAAATATTATCGAAAACGAGATTAAGCAATATGCTCACGAGCTATATAACAAGCCTCGTTGGTTAGTTGCTAATAAGGTAGATCTTGGAACTGAGGAAGAAGCAAAAGAAACTCTTGAGAAGATCATCGCATCTATGGAAGTAAAGCCAGAGCGTACCTTCATTATCTCAGGTTTAAATAAGACTGGTGTAAATGAGCTTATCTTTGCACTTCAAGACTTAGTAGATGAAGTTAAACAACAAGAACTTCAACAAGACATTAAGCCTAAAGCTGAAGACTTCGTATGGACTGAGCCTGAGGTTATCACTCGTGATGATGACGAGGATGACTTTGATGAAGACGAAGGTCCTGAGTTTATTTACAAGGGGTAGTTGTGGCAGATATTCAAATCATTGTAGCTTTATCTGACAATTTTGTAATAGGTTCAAAAGGTCAGATCCCATGGCACTTGTCAGAGGATTTAAAGCACTTTAAAGCAATTACTACAGGTCACCCTGTAGTAATGGGTAGAAGAACTTTTGAATCTATTGGTAGAGTATTACCTAATAGACTTAACATCATGGTAAGCAGTACTTTTGATAAAGAAGTAGAAGGCTTAGTAGTAGTTAAGTCTTTAGACGAAGCTATCAAACTTGTTGGAGATAAAACTCTAATGGTAATTGGTGGCGCTCGTATGTATCAAGAAGCTTTACCTAAAGCTTCTACCTTACATTTAACTAGAATTAAAGCTACTGTAGAGGGAGACACTAAGTTCCCAGACTTTACAGCCTATCCTTTTGAATTAAAGGATTCAGAAAAATTCCATTCTGACGCTTGTAACTTTGATTACGAGTTCCAAACTTGGGTTAGAAAATAGCCTTTCAAAATAAAGATTGTCGCAAGATGATCTTTATTTTTACTAGTCCACATTAGTGATCTTAACTTCTACCTTCAGATCTTTTACCGTTAAAGGTTTTAAAAACATTACCATATACCATGGCAAATAAGTAATTTTACCTTTGGTTTCTAGATTTGCTTGGCAGAAAACATAACCTTTCTTTAAGTTCCAATCTTTTACCTCTAAGGCATGATCTAAGGCTGCGTGAGCTTGATAAGTTTTTCCTGATTTGATTTCTATAGGTAATACGCTACTTCCTTGTTGGAGTACAAAATCAAGCTCACCTACAGTGCGTTTGTTTAAATACCTTAAAGCAAAGCCTTGAGCTACAAATTCTTTTGCAAAGACATTCTCTAGGATACTTCCCATATTTACAGATAAGTCTCCTTGCAGAATATCAAATTGAACATTCTCAAGACTCATGGCGCATAAAAGACCGCAATCTGACAAAAATAATTTAAACAGTCTACTTTGCTCGTTGATTTTTAGTGGAATTTTAGGCTCTGTAAGGTTGTAACAGCATAGCGCTACACCTGCGACTTTAAGCCACATGAAAGCATCGTCATAGTCACGAAGCCTTGCTGTTTTGCTAATACTAGAGAGTTTAAATCTGCGATTTTTCTCATCTAATTGAGCAGGAATTTGCTCAAAAATATTGGTAACTTTTACTTTATTGTCTAAAGTGTATTTAGTGATATCTTGTCGGTACTGAGCTAAGATGTCTTTTTGTTTTTCTATTACTAATCCGATATCGTGGGTATCTACAAAGATCTTAACCACTTCAGGCATACCACCTACCACGATATAGTATCTAAAGAGATCTGACATAGTCTGGTGAATAGAGGCTGTGACTTTGGTGGTGGATTCAAAGCATTGTTTTAGATAATCAAGAGTATTTGTGGTAATTGAGTTTGCAATGCAAAACTCCTCAAAATCCATAGGATACATTTGCAAAATTTGCTCAAAGCCTACAGGATAGGATGGTACTACTTTATAGTTAACGCCAAGCAGTGATCCTGATTCAATATAATCAAATCGTCCGTCCTCTACTAAAAACTTGATGGCAGTTCTTGCATTTGGACATTCTTGGATTTCATCTAGAAAGATTAAAGATTTCTTTGGTACTAGCTTAGTGTGTAAAAAAGCAGACAAGTTTGCAATGATGGTATTTGCATCTAAATCACCATCAAAAATTTGTGAGGCTTTAGGACTTGTTAAAAAATTGATCTCGTAAAAGTTCTCATAATACTGTTTTGCAAATTGCCTAACTAGATAGGTCTTTCCGATTTGTCTAGCACCAGTAATGAGTAGAGCTTTTTTATGAGGATTTGCTTTCCATTTTACTAGGGTTTCTAAAGCTTTTCTTTGCATAGTAAGACCTTTTATAAAATCAAAATTCACGTTATGCAATAGTAATATAGGTTAAATTTTCACGTTTTGCAAAAGAAATTTAGCTTGATATTCACGTTTTGCAATACAAATAGGAGCTAATTTTCACGTTTTGCAAAAGTTTCCCTTTTGCCGATTGAAGAAGATTATTGTTTTAGGAAAAATAAAAGGTCTGAAAGGGCAACTTTAGTTGCCCTTAAAGATGTGTTTTATGCAGGAGTCCAGCCAAATACTAATAGGTAAACACCAAAACCTACTATAAAGCCAAATGGAATATGCCAACCATAACGAAGCCAGTTAACAAAGCTTCTAGCTTTATGGAACATATCGCAAATAGCCACACCTGCTGATGATCCAAACCAGATCATAGAGCCACCAAAGCCTACTGCATAGGAAATTAAAGCCCAATCGTAACCACCTTTTAAGAGGCATAATTGAGTAAGAGGGATGTTGTTAAATACTGAGGATACAAAGCCTATAACCATGGTTGATAGTACTGATGCATCAGGTACCGACTCAATAGGAACTAGTTGAGCGCAGAACACTAAGGTTACTAAGAATACAGTACTGTTGATAGAGGATAAGGCTTCTTTGAAGTTGATTTTAGTAAATAGTCTGCCAAGAAAAATAGCAAGCCAAATACCTAAAGCTGGGAACTCATAGAGGTAATTAAAGGTAATAGCACCTACCAAAATCATGGCTACCACTAAAAGCTTAGCCTTATCAATTGCAGTGTTGTCATTAGGATCAATGCTGATTTGGCAGTACTTTTGCTGTTGGCGTGAGGCAAAGAAACCTACAATACAAATGGCAATGAATGCAGGTAAAAAGGCATCAGCAAGAAGCAAAGGATCTTTACCTGACAACCAAATTAAAGTAGTGGTTGTATCTCCAACTACTGAGCCTGCGCCACCTGCGTTTGAAGCAGCGCAAATAGCTGCCACATAACCTATGTGTACTTTACCTTTGTATAATGCCATTGCAATAGAGCCACCAATCATAGCGGCAGCGATATTATCTAGGAAGGTACTTAGTACAAATATAACTATTAGTAAAACAAAACTACCTATGGCGCTATTTGGTAGAAACTTTGGAATAAGAGTTGGGGCTTTAGAATTTTCAAAGATGTTTGCAAGTAAGCTAAAACCTGGCAACATCAAAGCAAGATTTAAGTAAGTATTCCAAGAGCCTGCAACATAGTCTCCTGTTGCAGTATGAAAACCAAATAAGGTTTTGATAACGGAAAAGCCTTCTACAAATTCGTATTTGTAAAAGCATAAAGCTAGCATGCCAAGCACAGCTACATGCATAGTTTTATTGTAAAAAATAGCAATACCCACTAGCATGATGCCAAAGATAAGCATCTCATAGCGAATAGAGAAGAAGGTTTGAGTAGTGATAAGACTGTCACTTGCAAAACTCGTGTTAAAAAGCATATCACCTAAGGCAAGTAGCAGTATCCAAAAGATCTTAATCATTACTTAGGATCCTCCTCATCTGAATGTGCCTTTGAGGAAGTATTCTCTTGAGGAGTGGAGATTAACACAGTAGGTGCATCATAGTAGCTTTCGTGTCTATCAAGTCTTTGAATCCACAACCAAAAGCCTAAAGCAATATAGTGTGCAAAGAGAATTCTTGTGGCTAATAGTGAGTAGTCTGTAAAGGAGAAAATGATTATCACAAGCATTGCCACTATTGGTCCAATTGCCCAAGAGCATAAGCTTAAGCATTCTTTTGAACCAGCTCTTGCAACAGCTACTTGGCGGTTAAAGTTCTCATAGAAAAAGACTGCTAAAGCTCCAAAGAAAATGAGTAAGCCTACAAAGTACATGGCGATATTCAAAGCTAAACTTATGAAGAGTATGCCAATCATCAGCACTAAAATATCGTGCTCATAAATGGCTTTAGCACCATATTTAGGTACTAGATAACGGATGAGTAGAATTGAGACTGCAGAAAAAAGTACCCAGAACACAGCTACTAAAGCAGCAAAGAAAGTTTGCTCTTGAGAAAAGAAACTTGCATAAAACTGAATGCTTGCAAGAATAGCAATCAAGCTTCCTGAGCAAATATAGCCTACCGACATAAACATCAATTTGTCTTTTAAAGATTGAGTATCCACCTTAATTGTCCTTTTTGTAGTTAATTTGAAATGTCAGATTTATTATGACGGATTTGTAAACTAAAATGTTAGTTTTTGAGAAAAATTATGAGTTTGTGCTTTTTTAGTGCAAAAAACATGCTTACTAAGACAAAAAAGCTTGGCTTTAAAATTAGAGTTATTGTTTGAATTAGAAAGAAAATTTGAAGGAATATAATCAAAAAGGTAAAGGCTTTAGGCCTTTACCTTTTTGAGACTAATCGATATGCACTTTAGATTTTACGGAGAATTTCTCACCGCTTTGAGTGCAATAGCAGGTAAGCTCATTACCCCATACACAACCTGTGTCTAGTGCGATGATGTTTTTAACATTGCACTGTCCGTTTAGGGCAGCCCAGTGACCGAAGATCACTCTATAGGGAATAGAGTTATATAAAAATTGAGGGCAGAATTTAAACCAAGGGTATAAAGACTCCTCTGATGCTTGCGAAACAGAGCAGTTAGAGTGACCATAATCTAAGTTAATGCCATCTTTAGTAAGTCTCATCCGAGTAAAGGCGCTTAGGATAAAACGCCAAAGAGGAAGATCTGATTTTTTTAAATCCTCTGTGCAGGCATCTGGTTTGTCGCCATACATATTAGATAAAAGTATCATTCTGTCTATTGGATCTTGCATCAACTTAAAGATTAAGTTTGAGTATTCGTGAGCTTGATTAAGTCCCCATTTTGGGTAAATACCTGCGTGACTTACGATAAACTTCTGTTCATGATTTACGTAAAGTAGTGGCAAACTTAAATAAAACTCTAAGATTTGTGGTAGCAAATTAGATTGTAATAAAGGCTCTAATCTGTCGCGGTGTTTAGCTTTATGTACCCCATAGGCTACAGCTAGAAAGTTTAAATCGTGATTGCCAAGCACTGCATGAAGGGAATTTGGATTAGTCTTTTTTAAATTGAGTAAATACTCAAGAGTTTCAAGTGGTTTAGGACCACGACCAATCAGATCACCTGTTAACACTAAGTTGTCTAATTTTGGGTTAAAGTTAACCTTTTCTAGTAATTTTATAAATTCGTCAAAACAACCGTGTAGATCGCCAAAAACGTATGTGGACATGGGGAGATCTATAACTCCAAAAATGATTGTGTAAAAATAATTTTAGTTAAAGTTCCTTTTTTGCTATTTTAGCGAAAATAAATTATTTAGATCCACAAATAATGTAAAGCTTTTAGATAGAATAGAAGAAAAATTTTAAGAATAGAGTATTCTCATGCCATTAATTAAAAAGAGCTTTATTTCAGAGCGTTTAATACCAAATGTAGCTATAGAAAGGCTAATCAGTCAGTATGTAGATCTTAAAAAGTCAGGATCTAACTATTCATGTTGTTGTCCGTTCCATGCTGAAAAAAGTCCTTCCTTTGTAGTAAGTCCATCTCGCCAAATGTTTAATTGCTTTGGCTGTCATGTACATGGCAATGCCATTGACTTTTTAATGAAGTACAAGAATTTAGGCTTCGTGGATGCGGTTGAGGAATTAGCTCAATATGCAGGCTTGCAAGTTGAGTACGAGGAAGGTACTACAAAAAGCCAGGCAGAGCTAGATAAATATAAGCACTACTACGATTTAATGGATAGATGTGCTGCTTTATACACAAAAGTCTTAAATTCCCCTGAAGGTAAAGTAGGTTTAGATTATTTTAAAGATAAGCGTGAGTTGTCAGAGAAGACTATTGTCGAAGCTCGTTTAGGCTTTGCACCTAAAGATCCTAAATTTTTAATCAATAATCTTTGCAAAACATCTCAAGATAGGCAGGCTTTAATTGATTTAGGCATGTTAATCAAAGGTGATTACGGTATTCGCTCTATGTATCGTAATCGCGTGATGATCCCTATTTTTGATAAAAAGGGTAGAGTCATAAGCTTTGGTGGCAGAACCATGGGCGACGATAAGCCTAAATACATGAACACCAAAGAGACAATCATCTACAAAAAGCGCAATGAGTTATTTGGTTTATATGAGGCGCTTAAAGCTAATAACAATAGACCACCTAGAATTGTAATCGTAGAAGGTTACATGGATGTTATTGCGCTAAGGCAAGCTGGGTGTACCTTTGCTGTAGCTTCTTTAGGTACAGCAACTACTAAAGAGCAATTGCAAGAAATCTTTAGATACACAGATAAAGTAGTATGCTGTTATGATGGTGATAGTGCTGGTCGTCATGCAGCTTGGCATGCTTTAGAGACCGTAACTCCTATTCTTAAAGACGGTAAAGAGATCTCCTTTGCCTTCCTACCACCAGAGCATGATCCTGATTCTTTAGTAAGAGCTCAAGGTTTATCAAGCTTTATTCATTATCTTGATAAGGCGATGGGCTATAGTGAGTTCTTAATTTTACAAATTGCTCATAACTATGACATTACTGATACTAATGGTTTGTCTACCATGTTAAATGATGCCATAGTCCATATTAAAAACATTCCACTGCCAGCGGTGCAACAAGTAGCTTTAGCAATTTTGTCAAAAGCTACAAACATAAGTCAGGAAATGATTTATGAAACCTTTAAAAACACTAAGTTAGATACAAGAAAAGATCTAGCTTATAAAGAGCCAAAAGAAGATCTAAAAAAAGGTAATTCAAGCGATCTTTTAAAGACTCCAATGCGTCGTTTGATGGCTTTTATTATTCAACAGCCTACAGTGGTGGCAAGTGTCTACCAAAGCTTTGCTTTAGATACCTTTTTATCCCTTTGCAAACGCTTAAATATCAAAGGTAGTGAGGTATTAGAGCAATTATTAGATATCGTAATTAACAAGCACGGAATTACTCCTGCTAATATCATTGAAATTACTCGTGATACTAATCTTGAGAATGTAGTAAGAACTTTAATGGAAGCACCATTAAATCTAACTGCTACAGGAGCTGCTAAAGAGTTACCTTTAGTAGATAGAATTGAAGTGTTATCAGAGATTTTAACTCAAGTTTTGCAAAAGCCTTATAAAGAGAAAGCTAACGATTTAAAGCTTAAGATGGATCAGGGAAATTTGTCGGCATTAAAGGAATATACCGCTATTCAAAAAGAAATTTTAAGCTCGGATCAATAGTTGACGTTCAAAGTGTGAACATGTAAAATACCACTCCGATGTGGCCCATTAGCTCAGTTGGTTAGAGCAAACGACTCATAATCGTTGGGTCTCCCGTTCAAGTCGGGAATGGGCCACCACCTAGTCTTAAATCCTATTCTCCGTCGTATCCATTAGCCTTTAGCTTATAGTACTTAGTAGGACATTTGTCTTTGCTATCTTCTGTAGCTGTATAGTAATGACCTTTGTTATAAACCATTACAGAGCCTTGGGAGCTACCAGAGATTAGACGTACCTTTTTGCCTATAGCATATTTACAAGAGAAAGGCATATCTACAATTACAGGACCGTTATCAGTATCTACTGACAGTCTTACACCTTCATGTCTTTGACCATATTCTGATAGAGCATTACCAGCTAAAGCACCTGCACCTGCACCAATGACTGTACCTGTTGAGTTTTTACCAATTAAGTTACCTAAAAGAGCTCCACCTACAGCACCTAGAAGAGTGTTTTTAGTATTGTCGTTACGATTAGTCTTCATGTCGATAAGTTCAATACCAGTAATTTTACCTTCATAATAGGTTTGGGTATTACCAGCTTCAGTCGTAGGAACAGTGCAACCTGCCATAGATAGAGTGGTTGCAACAAGTATAGTTAATCCAATTATCTTACTTTTTAGTATCATAATTTTTTTCCTTGAAAGGTTGCCTTAGACTTTCTTTACAAATGCGTTTAAGACAAAAAATGTTAGAATTAACCTTAATATTCGTAATCTTAATACAAGAAAACTTATTTTAAACTTTGATCTTATGTCTTTATCGAAAAAAAATAAACAAATTCCTTTTAAAGAATATAGTACTCCCCAAAAGTTGCTAGTTAAAGCTATCAATGAGAAAGGTCAAGGAATAGCTTATCTTGATGAATATGAGATCTATCTTGAGGGAGTGGTGCCAAAAGATGAGGTTGAGGTAATAGTAAAGCCTCCATTTGCAAACGGCTCTAAAAGACGTCCTGCTACTATTGTAAGGTTTTTGTCTTACTCTCCTTTAAGGGGCGATAATCCATTAGATATTAAAAATTCTAGTGTCTATGCTTATGGCAATTTAGCTTACGATAAGACTTTAGTTTTCAAAAAAGACAATATCCAAAAAGCTTTAGCTAAAGCAAATATCAAAAAAACTGTTGTAGAAGACGTTGTTGCTGCTGATTTAAAGGCAGTATGTCGCTCTAAGTCTATCCGCTACTTTGCAAAACAAAATCAAAAAATCATCAACGGTTTTTATAAGCCCTTAAGTCATGAGGTAGAGGAAGTTACTTTTTCAAGTTTAGAGCCACAATGGTTTAGTGAATTTGCTAATAGCTTGTGTAAGCTTTTTACTAAACTTGATTTAAGTGTCTATGATGAGTGTTTAAAGCAAGGCTTTTTAAGAAATTTACTTTTAAGGGATACTAAAGAAGGTAGATTGTGCGTGCTTACAGGAACGGATAAATTACCTTTACAAGTTGAGAAAAGTTACAAAGAGCTTTGCAAAGAGTATAAGCTAGATGCCATTTACTATAATCTAAATCCTGCTACAGGCAATCAAGTCTTAAACGGTACTTTAACTTGTTTATCTGATAAAAAGCAGATTAACTTAAATTTATGTGGCTTTAATTACTTAGCAGGACCTAATACCTTTTTACAGGTAAATTATCCTGTGGCAACTAAACTCTATCAAAGAGCTATTGAACATTGTGGCACTGATAAAAATGGTTATGCCTTAGATTTGTGCTGCGGTGTAGGTACTATGACCTTACCACTTTCAAGAAACTTTAAACAAGTAAAGGGTATTGAGATTGTAGAAGCTTCTATTGAAGCTGCTAAAATCAACGCTCAAAACAATCAAGTTTTTAATGTCAGTTTTGAAGTAAATGATGTGAAAACTTGTCTTGATAAAGAGCTTTTAGATAACAATTTAAAAGCTATCATTTGCGATCCTGCAAGAGTTGGTATTGGAAATGAGGCTTGCAAGAGCCTTTGCAAAGTTAAAAGTGGTGTTAAATTGTCTTATATCTTCTGCTCACTAACAGCCTTATCAAGGGACTTAAAATATCTTACAGAGCATGGCTTTAGATTAGATAAAGTCATAGGTTTTGATATGTTCCCCTTCTCCTCTCATGTAGAAACTCTGTGTCTACTTACTAAAGAAAAGTATTAAAAAGACTTTTTTTTAAGCAAAAACTTTGCCTATTTTGTGGACAAAAGTCCATGAAATAAGCCTTTTTGATTTAAAAAAGCGCTTGTTTGTGGCATAATAACGCGTTAATTTTAATTATAAGGCAATAACAATGATTGATAATTTACTTCAAACCGTAGACGAGTATGTAAATCTTGTAGGCGGTTTTTTATGGACATATATCATTATTGCAGTATTGATCCTTTTAGGTGTGTTCTTTACTGTTAAAACCAATTTTGTTCAAGTTCGCTACTTCTTTGAGATGTTCCGTGTATTACGTCACGGCATCACAGGTCACAAGACCAAAGGAAAAGAAATCAGCTCTTTCCAAGCCTTCTGTATTAGTACAGCATCTCGTGTAGGCGTAGGTAACATCGCAGGTATTGCTATTGCAATTACCGTAGGTGGTCCTGGTGCTATTTTCTGGATGTGGGTAATTGCTGTGATTGGTAGTGCTACAGGCTTTGTTGAGAGTACTTTAGCTCAGATCTACAAGGTACCATTTAAAGAGGGTGGTTACCACGGTGGTCCTGCTTACTACATTAAAAATGCTTTAAAGCAACCTTGGGTAGCAGCCTTATTCTCAGTTTTAATCACTATTACCTTCGCATTAAGCTATAACTCTGTACAGTCAAATACCATTGCTCAATCTCTTGAAGGTGCTTTTGGTTTTGAGCCATACATTACAGGTTTAGTACTTTGTGTATTTACCTCCATGGTTATCTTTGGTGGTGCTCACAGAATCGCACGTGTAACTGAGTTCTTAGTGCCAATTATGGCAACTTTATACTTAATCATTGCAGCTGTTATTTTCTTTAAGAATCTTCCTGCAGTTCCTGCAATGTTTGCCTTAATCTTCCACGATGCTTTCAACCCTCAAGCTGCTATCGGTGGTGGTTTTGGTGCTGTGCTTTTAACAGGTATTAAGCGTGGTTTATTCTCAAACGAAGCTGGTGAAGGTTCTGTACCTAATGCAGCAGCTTGCGCTGTAACAAGTCACCCTGTAAAGCAAGGTTTAATCCAAGCTTTTGGTGTATTCGTGGATACTTTAGTAATTTGTACTGCTTCTGCTGTGATTGTATTACTTTCAAACAAGTACGAAATCGGCAGTGATTTAACTGGTATTAAGATTGTTCAAAACTCTCTTTCAAGTCAGTTAGGTCAATGGGCATGTTACTTCATGACCTTTACTATTACTTTATTTGCTTTCAGCTCTATCATTGGTAACTACTACTATGGTGAGGTAAACGTTCAGTTCTTATCTAAGAATGCTTATGTAATGACAGCCTTTAGAGTATTTGTAGTAGGCATGGTGTTCTTTGGTTCATATGCTTCTTTAAGTCTAGTATGGGATTTAGCAGATTTATTCATGGGTCTTTTAGCTATGACTAACTTATACGCTATTGCAAGACTTGGTAAATATGCTTTCATGGCTCTAAAAGATTACACCTCACAACAAAAAGCTGGCATCAAAGAGCCTGTATTCAAGGCTTCTTTAATGAAAGATCAAGCTGGTGTTGCTGCTTGGGGTAACGAAGAGCAATTCTTTAAAGAGACTGCCAATGCAGCTTCAAATTTGAGCCAAAAGTAATTCCAAATAGAGAATTAGTTTTTCAATAAGTTAAAATCTCCTCCCAAAACGGAGTGCTCTCCAAATGAGGAGATTTTTATAATCAGAAAAAGTCTTTTAGACATATCTTTTTAACTAATCACTAAGCGTCACCACCTCTCTTAATTTTTTATTCAAATTTCTTTGTAGTACTTTTTTGATCTAGCTTAAAAAAGTAATCCAATTAACAGATTATCAAGCTCCTTTTTGTTATATTGAGGCAGTATGTGAATGTTTTTTAAGATCCCAAAAGTGGAGAACTATCGTGGAATACGGCACACAATTAGTGTCTTTATGCGTGGTGTTACTTATCACCATTGAATTCTTCCAATACCGAAGATTAAGACTGTTTTCAACCAGGCTTTTTGCTGGTTTCTTATTCTTAACCATCTTTTCAATTTCCTTTGAGATCTTAAGTTCTTATTCTCTAAGAAATCCTCAGTTTTTCTCCATAACTTTAAGTAGATTGATAAATCAGCTTTACATAGGCTCGATTATCGTTATTACCTACTATATTTACCTTTATATTGATTTAAAGACTAAACACAATAGACCGTATTCAGTATGGGAATTTACCGCAAGAACAATTCCTTTGGTAATAGGTATCATAGGATTACTGTTTGGAACGCTTGAATACCACTCTGATTTTGATGGTATGTATTCTTATGGCTCTGTTGTTGATATTGCCTATATTATCAGTCCTATATATTTTGGCTTGATGCTATTGTCTTTGATTTTAGCAATCAAAAACAGAAGCTCAGCTATCATCATTAAGTATGACTGTTGCTATTGCTTAACCTCAGGTCTTGCTATTGCTATTTATCATTACTTAACACCAACCTCTTCATACTTTAGTTTAGCTTTAGTGTTATTTGTAATTTATGTTTATATCTCTTATGAGAACACTAAAGAGAACGAGGATAAAGAAATCAGAGGAATTCTATCCCGTAATGCTTTTGAAGCTACCTTAAAAGAGTTATATGGTGAGCAAAATCATTTCTGGGTGATCTCTTTCTCCTTACAGAATATTGCTTCAATGACAGCAACTTATTCTCAAGATACTTGTATTGATTGTATTGAGAAATCCATTAAATCAATTCCTGATTTTAAGCATCGTAATATTTTTAGAATTGCAGAATATACCTTTGGTTTTGTGATCTTTAAAAATGATGAGCTTGAGGACTGGTACGCAAGATATAAGGTATCTGATAAAGCTTTAACTATTCAAGATAGTAATATTGAGCCTTCCTATTTTGTATGTGCTATTGAGTGTCCTAATATTGCACCAGATCTTGATGCTTATGTTTCATTATTAGATTTCTGTAGACAGAACTTTGATGCTCAAAATGATCACTCAATGTTCATTTTAGATAAAGATACAGCGCAGAAGAGAGATTATTTATTAGGTGTTGAAAAGCTTATCCAAAAAGCCATTGACGATGATGGTTTTTCAGTGGTTTATCAGCCTATTATCAACACTAAGACAGGCAAATGTGAGTCAGCTGAAGCTTTAGTAAGAATCAAAGACACTAAAACTTATGGCTTTGTCTCTCCTGACGTGTTTATTCCACTTGCTGAAAGAAAAGGTTTAATCAGTAAGCTTGGTGATCAAGTATTCTTTAAAGTATGTCGTTTTGCAAGAGAAGCAAGACTTGTAGAGCGCGGTATTAAATACATTGAAGTAAATCTATCAGGTATTCAAATAGCTGATCCTACTTTAACTTATAGATTACATCAGTGCGTAAAAAGCTTTGCTTTAGATCCAAGTTTTATCAATATCGAAGTTACAGAAACAGCTGCTGTAACCTCAGGTAAAATTGCTGCGGATAACGTCGAAAAATTAAAAAATCTTGGTTATCGTTTCTCTATGGACGATTTTGGTACTGGTTATTCTAATTTCTCACAAATTGCAGAAATTGCTTTTGACTTGATTAAACTAGATAAGAGTTTAATTTGGCCTGCCTTTGATAAAGAAAAAGAAAGTGTAAAAGCAAAAACTGTGCTAATTGCTTGTATTCAAATGATTAAGACCCTAGGCTTCAAGATTGTAGCTGAAGGTGTAGAAACTCAAGAACAAGCAGACTTCTTAACTAAGCTTGGGGTGGATTATTTACAAGGTTATAAGTTCTCAAAACCTATTAGTCCAAGAAGCTTTGCAAACTTTATTGATGTCTTTAATAAGATACCTGAGCCTTTAGGTGATGGTGGTATTATTGAAGAGTAGAAAAATAAAGATAGTCTTAAATAAGTTTTAAAGACAAGCTTTTACGCCTGTAGCTATAGTTGAGTTTGTTTTTCTTTAAGTATTGTCTTTTTTTGTCATTTTACAGCATAATGTCAACAGATATGTTGCAAGATAACCATCAAATACCTCAAGATAGATGGTTAGCTATAAATAAGGTATACAATGAAAGAAATTCCAATTGGCATCAGTAGTTATAAGCAAGCTATAGATGAGCAGTTTTTGTTTGTTGATAAAACAAAAGAGCTTTTGTATCTAGTAAAGAAACAAAAATTTGCTTTTTTCTCCCGCCCACGACGTTTTGGAAAATCTATTACCTTAGATGCCATTGAAACCTTATTTACTCAAGGTTTAGATCCATATTTTAAAGGGACTTATATTGCAGGAAACAATGAGGATGGCTCTCCTCGTTGGAATGAATCGGTATTACCTGTAATTAGAATAGATTTTTCGAGTTTTGTTGCTAATTCTCTCGAAGATTTTAGGAAGCTATTTGTAGCTTTACTAAATAGTTATTGCGAGAGTTTCAATTTAACTCCAGTTAAATTAAAGGTAAATATTGCTCAAGCCTTTGAAGATTTTAACAAGGAGCTAGTAGAGCATTTTCAAAAACGTTATGTTTTGCTTATCGATGAATACGATGCACCTTTAAATGCTTTAATTGACAGAGTACAAGACTTTGAGAGTTTTAGACTTGAGATAAGATCTTTTTACTCAAAAATAAAAGAGCCTAAGATCAGTGGCAACATAAGGTTTATGTTAGTAACTGGTATTACTAGATTTAAAGATGTATCTATATTCTCAGCTGGAAGTAATATCAAAGATATTTCCTATAATCCAAATATTGCAACTATAGTAGGTTACACAAAATTTGAGATAGAAAACTATTTTAAAGAATACATAGATATAGCAATTGAAAAGTTATATGGTTGCAAGTTAACTGACATTAGCAAAGCTGACTACCAAAAATATAAGAACTATTTGCTAGATGCCCTTGCTCAAAATTATGACAACATTTGTTATGATTCTTTAGGTAAACAAAGTGTCTTTTCAACTTGGTCTATCAATAACTTCTTTTGTGATGCGACAGATCTTGATGAAATAGCTTTTGACGATTACTGGTTTGAAAATGGTGGTCTGCCTACCATTTTAAGAAAATATCTTCAAAATCATTTAATTGATTTTAGTGCCTTAAAACAAAAAGAGATTGTAATTGGTAAGGATGACTTCATGAATCCAACTGCATTACAGTCAATGGATTTAAATGTTTTGATGGCTCAAACTGGTTATTTGTCCTTAACTAAAGGTTATAAATTAAGAAATGGAGCAGTTCTCTCCATTCCAAACAATGAGCTTCGTCGTTCTCTTTCAAGACTTGCTTCAACAACTGTATTTGGTCAATTCTTTACAGATTCAATGCAAAGGTTAGAACCTTTTTTAGTAAATGCATCTGCAAAAGACTTATTTGATAAATTCAATGAAATTCTAGCTAAACTTCCAAGAAGTAATCAGCTTTACAATTTTGAGAATGAGTATGCTGTAAAGACAGCTATTCAAACCTTTGTCTTAGGTGCAGGAATTAACTGCTATCGTGAAGTTTATGAAAGCAAAGGCATTCCTGATTTAGTAATTGAGCTTACAGATAAAGTCATAGTAGTAGAGTTTAAGTACACTAAAGATTCAAGTACTGTGGATGCTATGCTTTGTGATGGAGTAAATCAGATAGTGTCACATGACTATGGTCAATCTTTTGATTGTGAAAAACAACGATTAAGACTTGCTGTTGTTTATGATGCAAATGAAAAAAAGCTTGTAGCGTTTAAAGAGTGTTAAATAATGGCACTTAGTTAGAAAATATAAATGGTGATTGCTCACCATTTATATCTAAAGAAATGATTAAGATTCTAGTCCGTTATACTCAAGAATAACTTTTCTGTCGAAAACTCTTTCGCAGTAACGGCACTTCATATAGACATTCTCACCTTCTGTAGTGATCTTAAATCTTGCGTTAGCATCATCCTCTTCATTAGTAATGCAGTTACTGTTAGGGCATTTGAAAACACCTACAGTCTCATGAGGAAGTCTTAACTTATACTTATCAACTACTTTGTAATCTTTAATCTGATTGATAGTTGCACTTGGTGCTAATACTGCAATTTGCTCTGTTTGAGCAGGTGAGAATACCACATCAGAAATCTTAATGATGTCCTTGTGGCCAAGCTCGCCAGAACGAAGATTAAAGCCTACGGTTAATTGATTGTTCTTGCTTAGGAACTTAAACATACGAATGATGTTAATAGCCTGACCTGGAGTAATATGATCAATTACAGTTCCATTAGCAATAGCTTCTACAAGGAGCTTTGACTTGTTGTTATCAATATGAGCTTCTGACATACTTAAATCTCCTTGTTTAATACTAATGATAAGATAGCTTCACGTGCATAAACGCCGTTAGCAGCCTGCTTGAAGTAGTAAGCATATGGGGTATCATCTACTGAAGATACAATCTCATCGATACGTGGTAGAGGATGTAAAATCTTCATGTTTTCTTTAGCATCAGCTAAAGCTTCAGGTGTCAAAATGAACTTTGACTTTAAGTGTTGATACTCAGTCTCATCAAAACGCTCTTTTTGAACTCTTGTCATATATAGAATATCAATCTTAGGCATAACTTCCTCAAGACTTGTATGAACTGAGAAGGTAATACCACGACGAGTTAAATTGTCTAAGATGTACTGAGGCATTGCTAAAGATTCTGGAGATACAAGATAAATTCTTGCATTGTATAAAGATAGAGCTTCAGCTAAAGAGTGAACGGTACGACCATACTTTAAGTCACCTACAAAAGCGATAGAAATATCATCTAGTCTACCTTGAGTCTCTTTAATGCTGAATAAATCTAGCATAGTCTGTGAAGGGTGCTGATTTGAACCGTCACCTGCGTTGATTACAGGAACTGGAGAAATATCAGCAGCAAGTCTTGCTGCACCTTCTTTATTGTGTCTTATCACTAAAGCATCGGTGTATGAGGTAATAATTCTCATAGAGTCCATAAAGGTCTCACCCTTCTTTCCTAAAGAAGTGTTGCTTGCATCAGAAAAACCGATAACTCTACCACCTAAACGCTGAATAGCAGTTTCAAAGGAAAGTCTTGTTCTTGTAGAACCTTCAAAGAAAGTTACACCAATGAGTTTATCTTTTAATAAATCATTGCGTGGATGTGCTTTTAATTCAAAAGCTGTTTTTAAGATAAGTTCGATATGATCTTTTGAAAATTCAGATATTGAAATAATATCTTTTTGGAAAAGAGGATTTGTCATAGTCTGTCCCTTACACTGAGTGAAAACCAGTAAGAACGGGGACGCATTCGCTTTTCAGGCGCGTTGCGTTTTGTCGCTGTTCCTGAAAGCCGTATTATACTCTAATTAAGCTTAATTTAGGTAAGCAAATAAAAAAATATTACGACTAGCAAGTCTTAAAATTTAACAAAAAAAATTTTAGAAAGTATCGTCAAGCTCTTTTTTATCATAAATTATCTACAGTCTCTAAAAGAAGGTGGTATTTACTCTGTGAAATATAATCTATCTTTATCATACAGACCTGTTAGCTCTACAAAATTTAGAAAATACGAACAATACGAATTAGGTATATGTATATAAAGTGAATAATAGCAAGCGTATAAATAAAAGGATTTATTACTAAATAGATAAATATAGTTTCTGGAGTAAAACAAGTATAAAAGTAAGTATTGTAAGGATATGGAAATCCATATCTAGCAAGTTCGTATGCCTGATAGATAAACCCTGGTATATATAGAATTAAAATGACATATAACAGCATTTTTAATGCTTTTTTGCATATCTTCATTTTTATCGCCAAGTGAAAACTTGTATTACTTGTTATGGATTTTAGCTGATAAAGATTGTTTTTCAACTTCAGAAAAAATCAAAAAGTCTTCTCCTTGATTGGTATGTTTTCATGTTGTCACTATAAATTCAATTATTCATCTTTGACAATCAATGTGTAAATGAAGTCATCTGTCTTAATTCAATTTATGTCTAAATAGGTAAGTTGCAAGCGATAGCGAGATGATACTCATAATCACTAGTGGAATTTGTAAAGCTGCAATATCAATTAAAGACTTTCCTTCAAGATATAACTTCCAAATACCATTGATGCCATAGTAAGCAGGATTAGCGTATGCTACATACTTAAATAAGGCAGGCATTGCATCAACAGAGGTGATAAGACCTGAGGTTAATAATAGAATTGTAGTAAAACTAAAACCTATGATTAAAGATTGCATGGTGGTATTAGAAATAGTGGATATAGAAAGTCCCATACCTACTAGAGCAAAAGCAAAAATTACAATTTGCATTACTACATCAAATAAACTACCACGCAGTGGAATTTCAAAATAGAAGTAGCAAATACTAATTAGAATAAGTGATTGCACTATAGCTATGATTATAGGTGGAAGCGCTTTTCCTATAAGCAATTCAAGCGGTCTTGCAGGTGTCATCAGCATCATGTCATAAGTGCCATCTTCTTTTTCACGAGTGACACTTAAAGCTGATAATAAGAGTACTTGAATAATTGATAGCGCAAGACACATACCTATAAGCACAGTGTATCTTGTGTAGTTGTTTTCATTAAAGAGAAATTGATAGTCAATGATTAAAGGTTTATCGCCAAAGTATTTTGTATTTAAGCCTTCAACAATCTGACTTACATAAGATAAAGCAGTGTTTGCTGAGGCGGTATTTCTTGCATCCATAACTACGTTGATTTTATGGGTATAGTCAAAATCAGCAGCAATAAAAATTCCAATCAGGCTAGTTTGTGAGTCAATGCTGTCTTGAAGACAGTCAATGGAAGAACATTGTTTATCAAGTTCAAATCTTTGAGTATTCAAAAGTGTATGCTCAAATTCATAGCTTAACTTACTGTTTGATTGAGTAAGAATAGAGTATGGGATATGCTCAAGATGGAAGGATGCTCCATAGCCAAAAATCACGCACTGTACCACGATAGGAGCAATGAGAATGATCCTAGATTTTGGATCTTTTAAAATGGTTAGAATTTCCTTTTTAACTAAAGCTAAAATTCTAAAAAAGGAATTTACTATTTGCTCTACTATCATTTTCTAAGATCCTTCTTAACTTGTTTTACAGCTAAGCTAAAAAATCCTACAGTAAATAGAATTTGCAAACCTAGATTAAAAATTACGTAGGCATATTGACCACCTGAGAGCATGCAAATTCTCATAGCTTTAATTTCATAAGTAGAAGGTAGTATTTGACCTATGAGCCTAATAAAAAACTCTACTGCGCGTAAATCAAAGATAAGACCAGATAACATTACGGTTGGTAAAAATCCAATAATGACTGCCATTTGAACACAAATAAACTGGGATTTTAATTTGGCGGAAATTAAAGAGCCTAAGCACAACATTTCTAAAGCATAGACACCTAAACTTATGATTAAGATTAGGATATTTCCTCTTATAGGAATGTCATAAATTAGTTGTCCTAAAATGAGGATAACAGCCATGGACCATAAAGCTAACAGGTAGTAGACAATAATTTTAGCTAGCACTACACAAAAAGCACTAGCTTTAGTGGTGATTAGAGTTTCAATAGTTTGTCTGTCATATTCTCTGGCAATTAAAAAACTTCCCATAAAGATACACATTAAGGTCATGATACTTACATATTGACCAGGCATGATAAACCACACTGATTGATTAGATTCGTTAAACCAGTTTCTAGCTTCAATTTGAAGATAGGGCAGATCTTTAGTATCAATAAGTTTGTTTAAGGCAAGGTTTAAAGTATTACTAATGTAGGAGTAGCTTAAGGAGGCAAGTTGAGCTTGAGCTCCATTAACATAGATCATGATTTTTGCTGTTTTATTATCAAGCTCGTTACTTAAATTTTTTGGAAGATACAGTAAAGCTACAACATCACCGTCGTTAAGGAGTTTTTGTGCACTGTCAAAATCATAAGTTTGAGTTACTTCATAATAGTCAGAGCCTACAAATTCATTGACAATAGTTCGCTCAACTTTTGAGGTGTTATAAGAGCAAATAGCAATTTTTACAGGCTTAATATCCATTCTGATAGCAGAGCCATAAATAATTACTAACATCACAGGTAACACAAAGGCTAAGACAAACATGGATTTGTCTTTTAAAAGCTGTAAATACTCCTTTTTAATTAAGATCCACAAGTAATCAAGCATGCTCTGCCTCCTGATTTCTTGAGTCTAAAATCAAAGACACAAATTTCTCTTGAATGCTGATGCGCTTATTGTCCTTTCTACAAATAGTATTAGGCGAGCCTAGTACTAGAATTTTGCCTTGATCTTGAATTAAGAAATTGTCGCAATACTCAGCTTCTTCCATAAAGTGGGTGGTAACCACCACACATGTCCCTGTTGTAGCAAGCTTATTGATTAAATACCAAAAATTACGTCTTGCTAAAGGATCCGCACCTGAGGTTGCCTCATCTAAAAAGAGAATTTTAGGTTTATGAATTAAAGCACAAGCCATCGACAGTTGACGTTGAATACCAAAAGGTAAAGTTTCACTGTTGATATTTTTAAAATCTTCTAAGTTAAATTCTGATAACAGCTCTTTTATACGCTCTTTTAAAGCTTTAGGTTTTAATCCATAACTTAACCCAAAGTACTCAAGATTCTGATAAACACTAAGTTTTCTGTATAAGGAGAACTTTTGCGAGACATAGCCAATAGTAGCTCTAGCATCATGTTTTGCTTTTGCTAAATCAAAACCATTGATAGTAACTTGTCCAGAGGTTGGTTTACTTAGAGCGCAGATCATTCTAAAGGTAGTAGTTTTACCTGCTCCATTAGGTCCTAAAAGACCAAAGATTTCACCTATGTGAACTTTAAAAGAGCTATCATCTACCGCCACAAAATTGCCAAAACACTTTTTGATATTGCGTGCAATTACAATTTCAGACCTCTGATTATTTAAAGTAGAGCATGCAGTATCAGAGCTGTTGCTTTTCTTAATAGCGGTGCTCTTACTTTGAATCTTTAATTGCTCGGTTAAGGCATTGTGGATATAGACATCCTCAAGGATTGGTCCTCTTGTATTAAGTTTAAAAGTATCATTAAAATGCTTTTGTAAATACAGTTTTAACTCTTCAAGAGAGCAGCCTTTAGTGGTTAAGATATCAATACGACCTAAGCGCGGACAGATATCTAAAATAGGAGAATTAGCATCATCTCTAAAAGTTAACTGTAAGGCTTTCTTTAATGCTTGTTGATAATTGTCTTTGGTGTCTTCTAAACTGTAGGTTTGGTGCGGTAGCTTATTAAGTAAGCTCTCTTTACTTCCTTGCAACAACAGCTTACCGTCATTTAGCATTAACACCAAATCACAAAAGTCAGCTTCTTCAAGATAAGCTGTTGAAAAGATACAGTAGCCTTGAACTTCTTTTAAGTAACTTAGGATTATATTCCAAAGCTCATTGCGAGATACGGGATCAACACCTACCGTAGGCTCATCTAAGATAAGGATTTTTGGTCTTGCAGCAATGGTACAGCACAAAGCTAATTTCTGCTTCATACCACCAGATAGAGCACCTGCCTCTCTATCTTTAAAATTGATTAAATTAACGGAAGTAAGAAGTTTTGTAAGATAGTCACTACTTTCTTTTAACTTTAAGCCTCTAAGTCCTGATAGGATAGTCAAATTGTCCCATACCGTAAGCTCTTCGTATAAACCTAAAGTTTGCGACATGTAGCCTACATCTTTAGAGAACTTGGCATTAGCCATATCAGGCTTAGTACCATTTAGCAGAACCTGCCCTTTATCAAAAGGTAATACTCCTGCAAGGATTTTAAGCAAAGTGGATTTACCAGCACCGTCAGGTCCTGTAAGACAAATTAAGTGACAATCACTTTCAATAGCTAAATTAAAGTTATCAAACACTAAAAGCTGTTTACGCTTTTGAGTTTGATAACTTTTACAAAGTGCTGATATCTCAATAATCTTAGCCATAGCAAACTTTACTTTAAAGGTACTAACTGAAAGTAAACAAATTAAGCTTAAAGCTTATTTATCATTAAAGATAACCGATACAGGTTGACCTAAACGTAAGAGGTTGTCAGGATCTTCAACATCAACTCTTACCTCATATACTAAAGATGCTCTAAGCTCTTCAGTTTGAACTGTCTTAGGAGTAAACATGGCTGTATCACTTATGTAAGCAACAGTACCTTCAATAGTCTGTCCTAAGGAGTTATCAACAGTTGCTGTTTTACCAACCTTGATGTTTTCAAGTTGCACTTGGGTGGCATAAACTCTAATGCGTTTTTTATCTAACATTGATAACTCAAAGACGGTAGAGGTAGGGGAGGCCATATCACCAACTTCGTTTTTACGAGTTCTTATCACACCATTGAAGGGTGCTTTGATAACACTTTGGGTGTTCTTTTGATATAAAAGATATTCTCTGTTAGCTATGCAACCGTCAAACTCAGCTTTAGCTTTAACTATATCCTCCACGCGATTACCTTTAGTAAGTTTTGATAACACGGCTTTTGCTTCTTCAAGTTGGCCTTTTGCTTGTTTCATAGAGAAGTAGGCATCGTCTCGCTGTTGTTTTGAAACAGAGTGAGATTTTAAAAGGTTCTCATATCTGTCATACGTTCTTGAAGCTAACTCAAATTTATTCTCTAAAGCTGTGACATTTGCTTTAGCTTGGTTGATTTCTTCAACTCTAAAGCCTTCGGTGATTTCATCTAAATTTGCTTTAGCTTTAAGACATTGCTGTTCTTGAATATTGATTTGATGATCTAAGGCTCTAGTATCAAGTCTTGCAAGGACTTTGCCTTTGGTAACTTTATCTCCCTCATCCACGTAAAGATCTTGAATTTTTCCTGAGCGTTCAAAAGACAAGCTAGCTTGTCTGATATCCACAAGTCCATGGACTTTGTTGATATCACCTTGCCCTTGATAGGTTTTAAAAAGAGCAATAATCAAAACAATTAATGTAATGGTAACAGCTATTATCAAATGTTTCTTATTCATGATTAAGCTCCATTTTTTAAAGTTTGTTAGACTCAATTTGCTCTTTGAGTAGTTTAATAAACAAAGAGAAATTCATCATCGGATCTTGCTCTTTAAAACAGGTAGAGGTGTAGTTGGTGGTAAAGAAAACAGAGTAGATAATCGTAAAGTAGAACTGACTTGTAGCTTCAGTCAATTTAAGTCTTGAGCCAATTTCTTGCCAAAGGACTTTTAAATTACTAAAGACCTCGTGTTTCCAGAGATTTGCTATATTCTCATCATGCACCGCTTGAGCTGCAATAGTCACAATAAATTGCTTTAAGTTTTGCTCTTTTGAGATCTGCTCAAGTCTTGATAAGATTTCAATTAAAGCTTCTTTTTGATTTTGGTACTTATCAAAATCCATCTTCAAAAACAGCTCTTTGTTTTGACCAAATTGATAGTTAATACAAGCTTTTAACAATTCAAATTTGTCTTTAAAGTATAGATAAATTGTAGAGCGCGCAATCCCCATCTTATCAGCAATATCCTTAAAGGTGGTTTTCTCATAACCTAAGGCTACAAATACGCTGATAGCACTTTCTACAATGGCGTTTAGCTTTTCTTGTTTTTGCTCTTTAGTGATCTTCATAAATACGACCTAATGCTGACACCTTTGTCATTATTAAGTATAGTGTATAAATGACACTTGTGTCAGAATAAAATAAAAATTTTCAAGAAAAGTAAGAAATATTGATAAATCAATTAGTTACTAAAAGTAGTAAATCGACATACTTCAAATAATTTAATTATTTTTGCATAAACTCTTTACAAGGTAGGCTCTTTTGTAGATAATAGCACGGCAATTCTGCAGGGGCATAGTTCTAATGGTAGAACAGCGGTCTCCAAAACCGACGGTTGTGAGTTCGAGTCTTACTGCCCCTGCCAAAATCATCCAAAACACTCCACAAAAGACAACCTCGACACTGTTCATAACTGTTCATTTTTGTTAAAAAATGTTCTGATTTTATTGTTGAAATTCAAGTAATTACAATCAATTTAAGTGGTAAAATTTAATTATTAAACACTAGTGAACAAAGTGAATAAATAAGCACAGTGAATTAGATTACCCCTTAAAATAGGGGTATAGAAAAAGACAAAAAAAGGGGGACATTATTTAGTTAACAGATTTGAGGATTAATGTGCCCAAAAAATCGAAATTTTTGGACGTAAAAAAATAACGTGTCCAAAATTTTGAAAAAATTGGACACGAGAAGTCTAAAAATTTGCTAAAACCTGTGTAATATTTATATCAAGAGTTTCTTGAAAACTAGTTCTCATCTCTAGTTGCAAAAGTACTTCGTTCCTCTTCCTGTACCTGTTTTCTTGATATAGCCTTTATCAACTAAGCTATTAAGATTTCGTATTGTTTTATCCTTGGTAAATTTGGACATCTTAGAAATTTGACTAGATGATAGTAGCTGCTGATGGCACATAAGATCCAAAATAACTTGCTCATTTTTTGTAGCTAAAGTCTTTTGAGTTAAGGTTGGTAGTACTATTTTTATCGAGTTTTCAAAAACTGTAAACTCAGGCTTAACCAAGCTGTCTTTGTAGCTATTGTTAATTCTTCTAGTGCTAAAACCAAAGTTCTCAATTAGCTTTAAACGAAAAAACACATTTGCCACTGTAGGATTACATATTGAGTTCATCTTTCCTATGGTATTGCAACCTTCAGTCGAGCTATAAGATAGTGACGAAGGATAGGTAATTTCAACTTTATCGTCAAACATAGCTATTTTAATATGAGAGTTAATATCCCAAGTTCTATGGACTAAAGCGTTAGCAACTGCTTCTCTGAAAGCTACCTCAGGAATTAAATCAACAGTTTTACGTTCAAAGGATTCAATGACATCATACTGGTAGTATTTCTTGAATAGCTCAACAGTATTGTCGTACTGCTTGAGAATACACATATTGCTGTGAGTTTCTCTGTCTTTGATGATGTTAATCGACTCTCCAAATCTTGCGATATCAATTCCTGGAAATTGGTTGTGGTCGGCAAAAAGCGCAGCTGCATTATTAAAAACTCTATTTTTAGTAAAAAAACCTAAAGTTCTTAAAACAGTTTCATCACTGCCTGGCACCTCTAATTTCTCTAACATTTTTTGATTTAGATAAGAAAACTCTAGATCTTGTTTTGAAGATTCAATTTCCTCAAATAATAGGTTAGATCCTTCTAGAACTAGCCTTTTTAACTCAAAAGTGTCAACTTCAATGCTAGCTGTATCAGAACGTCTGTAGGCTTTACCTTTGTACAAATAAGGTTTGTTATCACCCTCAAGCACTTCAAGAGTGACTACCTTATTTTTATGTGTAATTGAAAGCTTAAAATTTGGTTTAGGCACAATAGTATCGTTAATGAGATTTTCAATATCAAGACAGGTTTTAACAGGATCATCAAGTCCTAAAACATTTCCATTGTCATCAATACCAAAAAGGATTGTACCTGATCCAAAGTTTGCAAAAGCACTAACTGTTTTTAAAAAGCTATTTGAAACTTGAGATTTAAATTATAAATTTCGACTTTCTCTCATAATCAATATCCTTCATACGTTACATTGATTATAGTTACTGATATGGGGAAATCAAACAATAAAATCTACGTTTGATTTATAAGACATTGAAATAATATTTGACTTAAATTTAACCGATTTTATTTCGTACAAATATAGATGTGTACGCAACTATATTGAGTGTAGAGTTGCAAGAATGATGTCTTTTTTGTGCAAAAATTTTCATCACCTCGTAGGTATTAAATTTTGCTAGAATTCATACACCTTAAACCTTTATGAATTACTGAATAAGAAGATCAAAAATGAATGGAATAAAAGGACTTATTGCGCTTGCCTTTGGCACCTTATCTTTAGGTGTAGCTGAGTTTGTCATGATGGGGCTTTTACCATACATTGCAAAAGACTTTGATGTAAGTGTAGCAACTGCAGGACACGCAATTTCAGCTTACGCTTTTGGTGTGATGGTAGGTGCTTTAGCTTTAGCCTTCCTGCATAAATTTAAACTAAAGCACATCGTAATAGCTTTAGTTGTAGTTCAACTTGTAGGTGTTGTTGCTACAAGTTTTGCCAACTCTTTTAATATCCTTTTGTTAACACGTTTTATCTCAGGTCTGCCTCACGGATGTTTCTTTGGTGTAGGCGCTATCGTCGCTCAAAGAATTGCAACTAATGGTAAAGGTAATAGTGCTGTTGCCATTATGGTGGCAGGTATGACGGTAGCTAATGTGTTTGGCGTGCCTTTAGGTACAGCTTTGGCTCACTCTGTATCTTGGAGAGTAGTGTTCTACCTACTTTTCTTCTGGGGCTTAATTGTTCTTTTTAGTGTCATCAAATGGCTTCCTGATACAGGTAAAATTCCACCTACTACTTTCAAAACTCAATTTAAGTTTTTAAAAACTGTAGCTCCATGGCTTGTACTACTTGCAACCTTCTTTGGTAATGGTGGTATGTTCTGCGTTCTATCATATGTAAGTCCAATTCTTACACAATTTGGCTCACTACCACTATCTTATGTATCAGCAGTGATGGTTGGTATTGGTCTTTCCATGGTCTTTGGTAACTTAATCTCAGGACATTTAGCCGATAAGTTGCGTTCAGGTAAAGTCTTTATGTACTTTCATATCATGGGCGTTGTCACCATGATTTTAATGGCTGCAATTGGCTTTATCACTCCTATAGGTGTGGTTTTAGCCTGTCTTATAGGTTTATGTTTATTTGCTGTAGGTACTCCTCAGCAAGTATCAATTCTACATACAGCTATAGGTGGACCTTTAATTGGCTCTGCCATGATCCAAGTTGCTTTCAATTTTGGAAATATGTTGGGAGCTTTAATTGGCGGTGTGCCATTTACCTTTAATTTAAATCTTGGGATGGTAGCTATCTTCGGTGCTCTACTAGGTATCTTAGGTGTTGTTTGCGCATACCTATACCAAAAGAAGTATGAATTAAAGTGTGTAGAAATTTATAAACAGCAACAGTTACAAACAAGCAGCAATTAGCTAAAGATTGTAATCAAAAAATTCTTATATGCTTATTTGCAATAATTAGCCTAAAAGATTGTATAATTTGCATATTTCAAATACACAAAATTATAGGATCCAATTAAATGTACATGACCACAGAACAAATACGCGATGCGTATTTGAAATTCTTTGAGGAAAACGGACACAAGATTGTTCGCTCAAGTTCACTAGTTCCATACAATGATCCTACCTTGCTATTCACCAATGCAGGTATGAATCAGTTCAAGGATATCTATTTAGGAAAAGAAAAGCGTGAATACGTAAGAGCAACTACTGCTCAAAAGTGTGTTCGTGCAGGTGGTAAGCAAAACGACTTAGATAACGTTGGTTATACCGCTCGTCACCACACTTTCTTTGAAATGCTAGGTAACTTCAGCTTCGGTGATTATTTCAAGAAAGAAGCTATTCACTATGCTTGGACTTTATTAACAGAAGTATTCAAGTTACCAAAAGAATCTTTAATGGTAACTGTATACGAAAAAGACGATGAAGCTTATGACATTTGGAATAAGCAAATCGGTCTACCTCCTGAGAAGATTGTTCGTATCGGCGACAACAAAGGTGGCTTGTACGAGTCAGATAACTTCTGGCAGATGGGTGATACAGGTCCATGTGGTCCATGCTCTGAAATCTTTTACGACCATGGTGAAGATGTTCAAGGCGGTCCTCCAGGATCACCTGATGAAGACGGTGACAGATTTATCGAAATTTGGAACATCGTGTTCATGCAGTACAACCGTAAGATTGACGGTACCTTTGAGAAACTAGCTAAGCCAATGATTGATAATGGTTTAGGTCTAGAGCGTATTGCTGCTGTATTACAAGGCGTACATTCAAACTATGAAATCGACTTGTTTGTAGCACTAGAAAAAGCAGCTGCTGAGATCTTAGGTGTAACTGATCTTCAGTCAAAATCCTTACGTGTAATTGCTGATCACATCAGATCATGCTCTTTCTTAATTGCTGACGGTGTATTACCTTCAAATGAAGGTCGTGGCTACGTATTACGTCGTATCATTCGTCGTGCTGTACGTCATGGTCGTCTATTAGGTGCTAAGGATGTATTCTTCTACAAGCTTGTAGCAAAACTTGCTGAACTAATGGGTAAGGCTTATCCAGAATTAGTAGAGCAACAAGCTTTAATTGAGAGAACCTTAAAGAAAGAAGAAGAGCAGTTCTTAAATACTCTAGATAGAGGTTTAGCTCTATTAGAGCAAGAATTAGTAAAATTAGGTGATTCAAAGACTTTCAAGGGCGATGTTGCCTTTAAGTTATACGATACCTACGGTTTCCCAGCAGATTTAACTCAAGACGTTGTTCGTGACCGTGGTTATGTTGTTGATATGGAAGGTTTTGATAAGTGCATGGCAGAGCAAAAAGCTCGTGCAAAGCAAGCTTCAACCTTCGGTATTGATTACAACAAAGAATTAAAGATCACTGAAAACACAGTATTTGAAGGCTACAACGCTTTAACTTCAGATGGCACCATCACTCATATCTTCAAAGACGGTGTAGAAGTTGATTCAATCGCAACTGATGAGAATGCAGTTATTGTTTTAGACAAGACTCCATTCTACGGCGAGATGGGCGGTCAGGTTGGTGATAAAGGTGTTATCACTATCGGTGAACATGCTCGTTTCATCGTTGAGGATACTAAGCATGTAGCTAAGGCTACTATCCATGTTGGTCGTGTAGATATCGGTCAATTTGATAAGGGTGCTAAAGTTACTGCTACTGTAGATGCTGACAATAGAGCAGAGATTGCAAAGCATCACAGTGCAACTCACTTATTAGATGCTGCTTTACGTCAAGTTGTAGGTGACAGCGTAGCTCAGAAGGGTTCTTACGTTGCTCATGACAGACTACGTTTTGACTACTCACATTCACAGCCTTTAACTCCTGCTCAAAAGAAAGCAGTTACTGATTTAGTAAACGAGCAGATCCAAGCTAACTTACCTGTTGTAACTAATGTTATGGATCTTGATGAGGCTAAGAAGTCAGGCGCTATCGCTCTATTTGATGAGAAGTATGAGGAAAAGGTACGTGTAGTATCTATGGGCGACTTCTCTAAAGAATTATGCGGTGGTACTCATACAAGTGCTACAGGTAACATCGGTACTTTCGTATTACTATCTGATGAGTCTATCGCTTCAGGTATTCGTCGTATCGAAGCTTTGGTAGGTCGTGCTGCTGTAGAGTACTTAGATACTCTATATTTAGAGGTTGGTGAAGCTAAGAACTTACTAAAAGTAGGTGCTAATGGCTCCTTTGCTCAGAAGGTTGTAGCTGCATTAGATAACGTTAAAGCTTTAGAAAAAGACAATGAAGCTCTAAAAGAGAAGATTGTTGCCCTAGAGAGTGCTTCTCTAGTATCTCAAGCTCACGAAATCAAGGGTGTTAAGGTAATTAACGCTAAGATTGATAACTATGATGCTAAGGCTCTAAGAGTTGCTGTAGATAACCTAAAGGTTAGAATTCCTAGTGCAATTATCGTATTAGGCTCTGTAACTGACGGTAAAGTAACTTTAATTGCAAGTGTATCTAAAGATCTTGTAGGTAAGATTAAAGCTGGCGATTTAATTCGTGAAGTTGCTTCCTACGTTGGTGGTAAAGGCGGTGGCCGTCCTGATATGGCTCAAGCTGGTGGTACCAACCCAGAAGGCTTAGATAAAGCAATTAGTGCAGTTGATGCATTAGTAACAGAGAAGTTATAAAAAGATGTTAGTAATATCACAAAAGAAGGGTGACAAAATTCAACTTGGCAGTGGTATTACTATCAGTGTTTTAGAAGTTAAAGGCGGTAAGGTAAGACTTGGCATTGAAGCTCCTAAGGATGTGGAAATTAAGAGATTACCAACCCCTTTAAAATCTGATAAAAAAGCCTAAAACGTAATAATAACAAGGTTTACACCTGGTTATTATTAAAAAAGTTCTTGACTTTTTTGCAATAAAATCAGATACTATGCACGCTTAATTTTCAGCGGATAGATGACCGAGAGGCTGAAGGTACTCCCCTGCTAAGGGAGCATACGAGTATAAAGCTTGTATCGAGGGTTCGAATCCCTCTCTATCCGCCACTTAAGTTTAAATTAAAGTTAATAAAAACTTTACATTTAAATTTATGGTGATATAATTTTGCGACAAATTTACAAATCGGATGCACTTGTAGCTCAGCTGGATAGAGTAATCGGCTACGAACCGATCGGTCAGGGGTTCGAATCCCTTCAAGTGCGCCACTCGATTTGTTCTCATTTGGTTGCACTTGTAGCTCAGCTGGATAGAGTAATCGGCTACGAACCGATCGGTCAGGGGTTCGAATCCCTTCAAGTGCGCCACTCCTAATCACACTGATAAATCATCAACAAAATCAACATCATCAAAGTCTACTATAATACATTTTTAGTAATCTTATGTTTGTTGTAAGCCATGTCACCTTAATGGCATCACAATGTTATTAGAATAATAAGTACTGATTATTAAGTTTCGAGAATAAAACATGAGTCAAGAAGTTGAGCAAAGCAATATATATAAAGAATTGCCAAGAAGCCTTGAGGCAGAGCACGACTTTTTAGGTGCCTTGATCTTAGATGGCAAGCTTCTTGAGAAAGTAAGAGAGAATTTAGGCACTTTAGAGCCTGATGAATTCTCCTCTGATAAGAACAGAATTATTTATACAGAAATACTAAATCGTGCAGCAGTAACTGAGGATTTTAATGCTACTGTTTTATCTGCAGCCCTTGAGGAAAAAGGTCTCTTAGAAAAAGCAGGTGGTATAGGTTATATCGCAGGTTTAGTAGAACAACGTGGTCCTAGCGCTGCGATTGTTGAATACGCAAAAATCATCCGTGACACTTCCCGTCGTCGTAAACTTATTAAAGTATCTGAATATATTGAATCAATTTGCTATGCTCCAAAAGGTAAGAGCGTAGAAGAAGTTTATGATGAAGCTCAAGGCTTAATCTATGAGTTGTCAGAGTCAAGAAACGCTGAGGACTCTGGTCCTAAGCCAATGACTAAAGTAGCTTTAGATTTAATCAAAAAGATTAACGAGGATTTAGTCGCTCAAAAGAAGATGCACGGTGTGCCTACAGGCTTTACAGAGCTTGATGAGTTAACCTCAGGTTTACGTGGTGGTACTTTAAATATTATTGCAGCTCGTCCTGGTGTAGGTAAAACCTCCTTTGCGATGAATATCGTAACTAATATCGCTATGAACACTGAAGAGCACAGACCTGCTTTAGTATTCTCCCTTGAAATGCCTGCAACTGAAATTGCCATGCGTATGTTATCAAGTCTAGGTCGTGTTTCAAGTAAAGATTTAGTCTCAGGTAAAGTATCTCCTGATCAGTGGAATAACATCATTCGTAAGATTCAGTTATTAACTGATAAAGACGACAAGGGTAATGAGCGCGTTAAGTTGTATATTGACGATACTTCAGATATTGCGCTAACCCCACTAGAATTAAGATCACGTGCTAGAAAGATTGCCTCAGAAAACGGTGGCTTATCCTGCATCATGGTCGACTATATTCAGCTTATGAAGTCACAGACTAAGCTTGACAATAGAAGTCAGGAAGTTGGTGAAATCTCTCGTTCTTTAAAGCAATTGTCTAAAGAGTTAAATGTACCAATCTTAGCTTTAGCACAGCTAAACCGTGAGGTTGAAGGTCGTAAAGATCACCGTCCATTAAACTCAGACTTGCGTGAATCTGGCTCTCTAGAGCAAGATGCTGACATGATTATGTTCATTCACCGTGAAGACTCTTATAAGAAAAAGAGTGAAGCAGACGGTAAAGCTATCTTAATTGTAAGTAAGAACAGAGCTGGTGCTACTGCGGATATTGAATTACAGTTCCAAGGTGAGTACACCACCTTCTATGATAAAGAGAATCCAACTCCAATGATGGATGAGGTTCCAATGATGGCTGAGACTGCATACGTTTAAGGATTTTAAATGCAATTTATAACTGCCTGCATTGATAAAAATGCTTTAATTCACAACATCAAACATATAAAGTCATTAGTACCTCAATCTAACGTTATTGCAGTAGTTAAAGCTAATGCTTATGGTCATGGTGCCTATGCAGTAGCTAATACTTTAAAAGATTATGTACAAGGCTTTGCAGTTGCAAGAATTAGCGAAGCTATGGAGCTTAGAAAAGACGGTATTACAAAACCTATTTTTCTACTTGAAGGCTTCTACAATGAAGAAGATGTAGCTTACATCTCTCGTTATGATCTCTACACAGCAGTCCATGAATTAGAGCAAATTGAAGCCATTGAAAAAGCTAATATCAAAAAGCCTATACATGTATGGTTACAAGTTGATGTAGGTATGCACCGCTTAGGCTCTCATGATGAAGCGCAAATCCTTAAGTTAAAAGCTCGTCTTGAAAAGTGCAAGAATGTGGTTCAACCAATAGGTTTATTGTCACATTTATCAGTTGCAGATACTCCATCAGAGACAGAATACAATCAAGAGCAAATAGCTTTCTTTAAAAAGATTTCTAAACACTTTACAGGCGATTTATGCCTTACTAACTCAGCAGGTATCATCTCCTGGCCAGAGTCTCACACTAAGTGGGTACGCCCAGGCATTATTCTCTATGGTATTTCCCCATATGACGATAAGACCGGTGAGGATTTAAACTTAAAGCCTGTGATGACTTTAAAGTGTCATATCCTAGCTTTACACAAAGTTAAAAAGGGCGACAAGATAGGCTATGGTGCTTATTTTGTGGCAGATAAAGATACAACTATAGGCGTGATCTCCTGTGGTTATGCTGACGGTTATCCTCGTTGCGCACCTAATGGCACTCCTGTTTTAGTAAATGGCAGAATCGTTCCAACTGCAGGTCATGTTTGCATGGATATGATGTTTGTAGATTTAGGTGAAAACTCAAAAGATAAACTAGGTGATGAGGTGATCCTTTGGG
>CACZXZ010000014.1 GCA_902785325.1 uncultured Succinivibrio sp.
TAACAAAATTCATGAAAAGTAGATTAAATAAGGGAGAAGAGAAAATCACCTAGATAGAATTTGAGTGATACTCTACATTAAATTAGGGGATTTAGGTAACTACAATTGTAAAATTAGATAAAGATGAGAATGATTAACGCTCTTATGGGGTAAATCTCCATAAGAGTCGTTTTTAAGAAGATTATTGTTCTACTTTTAAATTATCAATGTTACTTATAAACATTGCAATAAATCTTGATTCACCAGGAACACATTTGAAGTGTAACATCTTAGCATTTACGCTTGAAGTCTCAAGACTGATATGAATAAAATCATAAGATGTATCAATGCCAATAATTTTTTCTAATTTTATTGATTGAGCACCTTCGTTTGAATTAAACAGAACTCTTTTGTTTGTTACTAGAAGAGAACCACCACCTTGAGATTCCCAATTCTCGATATGTTCTGTACGACCATTTTTTCTAACAGATTTTATCTTTTTAACATACTTTTTTACATCAAAAGTGCAAAAAGGAATTTCGCTTTTTTGGATTATGAATCCTGTAGTATCAGCACATGGGGTTAAAGGTTGAGATTCTAGCAAATGCCTTGCTAGTCTATTTAATTGCAATGGTCTATCGTATTTAGATGTCTGTAAATTATAGTGTTCTATGATACTGCAAATGACTTTATCCTCTGATTCAGAGATATATGTGTTACCAGCAGCAATCTCAATAATTAAAGGCACTAGCTCAATAACTTCTTGTGATGGAGATCTGCGTCCTTCACTAAGAGAGGAAAGTAAATCTATGTTTTTATAAAAGTCATCTATTTGACCTTCTGCAGCATACGTTACCGCTTTATTTTTTATGCTTTGTATATAAGCTCGTTTTTTATTGGCTTTATTAGAAGAAATTATGATTGCAACAATAATCAAAAGAAGAATAGTTGCACAGACTATTAAAAATAATAGACTATTATCATTCATAGATTACAATCCTTTTGTTTAAGCAATAAAAATGTGTTTGGTATGTATCTTGTGTTATTTTTATTGAAATATAGACTATATGTTGATAACAAGCTTATTTTCTTTAAGACCTTTAAAAGCTTGCTAATCAAAAAAAACACAAAGATAATGGTTTAAATAGGATTATACAGTAGTATTTCAATAATAGCTCCAAGATTTTATCTTCCTACTAAAAGAACCATAGTTACAATACAAAGACAATTTTGCAAGGGAAGTCCACTATACAAGGATAACGAAAAATCATACAATAACGGCCATGCTACCTTAGCTCAGTAGGTAGAGCAGTTGATTCGTAATCAAAAGGTCGTCAGTTCGATTCTGATAGGTAGCAAAATCTTTATCTTTAGTTATCTCTCCTAAATTACCACTTAACCACTTAAATTTTCTTGTAATCTATACTTAATCTAAGCTCAAATAAGGTAAAATATTAAGCTAGTTTTTTAAAGAATTTTAAGCTTTGTATGTCTGAAATTGTTATTGGTATTGATCCTGGTTCTCGCTTTACTGGATACGGCATTGTTAAGTTAGTAGGTAATGAAACTCATTACCTAGGATCAGGTTGTATCAAAACTGGTAATGGTGATTTAGCATCAAAACTAAAGATCATTTTTGATGGTGTAACAGCTTTAATTGAGCAGTTTAAACCTACCTCTTTAGCTATTGAAGAAACCTTTTTATCTAAGAACGTTCAGTCTACAGTTAAATTGTCAGAGGCAAGAGCTAGCGCTATTGTAGCTGGAGCTAATTTAGGTTTAGCTGTATATGAGTATTCACCTATGCAGATTAAACAAGCTGTGGTTGGTTATGGATGGGCTGCAAAAGAGCAAGTTCAATACATGGTAAAAAACATTCTAAGACTTAAAGGTCAACCACAGGCAGATGCAGCAGATGCTCTAGCTTGTGCTTTATGTCATTGTTATACCAATAAAGTAACACAAGCTATGGGCTCAAGTGTTGCTAACACCCCATCAGTACATGGAAGATTACAAAGCGCAAAAGTAGAGAATAAATAATGATTGGCAGTATAAACGGTAAGATTATAAGAATTGATGGCGTAACAGTTTTAATTGAAGCTTCAGGCGTAGGTTATGAAGTTGATATGCCAGTATTGTGCATGAATGATTTTACCGCAGGTAAAACTGTATTTGTGTACACCCATCATGTAGTACGTGAGGATGCTCAAGTACTTTATGGGTTTAATACCTTTGAGCAAAGAGCCTTATTCCGTGAACTAATTAAAATCAACGGCGTAGGTCCTAAGATGGCTTTAGCTGTGTTATCTACCTTTACAGTTGAGGATTTTGTACAAACAGTATTAGCTGAGCAAAGTACAGCTCTAGAGCAAATTCCAGGTGTAGGTAAAAAGACTGCCCAACGCATGATGGTAGATTTAAAAGATAGTATTAAGAAGTTTGCTGATAATACCCAACAAGTATTAACCCCTGCAACTGCTACAACCACAAATACCGAAGCCTTTAATGATGCTATAGCAGCTTTAAGTGCTTTAGGCTATCGTGAGGCAGATGCAATTAAGACCGTTAAATTAGTCTTAAAAGAGCATAGTGATTTTAATACTCAAGATTTGATTAAAGCTGCTTTAGCGCTCATTTCAAAAAGGTAATGTAAGTTATGAAATCTGAAGAATTAGGAATTGTAGCTGACAGCCTCACCGTTGAGAGCGTGGTAAGACCTGAAAAAACAGTTGAAGAAGAATTACTAGAGCAATCTCCTGTAAGTGAGGATAGAGCTCTACGTCCTCAAACTTTAGCTGATTATATTGGCCAGGAGGAAGTAAAAGAGCAGTTATCTATTGCTTTGCAAGCTGCCAAATTACGTGGTGAAGCTTTAGATCATGTACTTATTTTTGGACCTCCAGGTTTAGGTAAAACTACTTTATCTAATATCATTGCCAACGAGTTAGGTGTAGGTATAACTCAAACGTCAGGTCCTGCCCTTGAGAAAAAGGGAGATGCTGCAGCCTTACTTACTAACCTGCAACCTCGTAATGTCATCTTTATTGATGAAATTCACCGTCTATCACCTGTAATTGAGGAATTCTTATATCCAGCTATGGAAGATTACATGGTGGATATTATGACCGGTGAAGGTCCATCTGCTCGCTCCATTAAGATTAACTTAAATCCATTTACCTTAATTGGTGCAACTACCCGTGCTGGTACTTTAACATCCCCATTAAGAGCGCGTTTTGGTATCATATTGCAGTTGCAATTTTATACCCCAAAAGAGCTTGAGATTATTGTTAACGCTTCAGCTAAGAAGTTGAATGTACAAATTGAGCCTGATGGTGCCTATGAGATTGCTTCTCGTAGTCGTGGTACTCCACGTATTGCAAATCGTATCTTACGCAGAGTAAGAGACTACGCTCAAGTTGTTGGTGGTGGTATTATCACCAAGCAAATTGCACGCTCTGCTTTAAAGATGTTATCTATCGATGAGTCAGGTTTCGATGATTTTGATAGAAGATATTTGCAATGTATTATTGAAGATTTTAATGGTGGACCTGTAGGTATTGAAAGCTTAGCTGCTTCCTTAGGTCACGACAGAGATACTTTAGAGAATGTAGTAGAGCCATACATTCTTCAGCAAGGCTTTGTGCAACGTACTAGAACAGGACGTATTGCCACAGCTAAAGCTTATGAAAAATTCGGTTTAAAAAAGGAATAACATGGAAAAGCCTTTTTGTTTAAATGCTAGAGTCTATTATGAGGATACAGACGCTGGTGGCATTGTATACTATGCAAACTATTTAAAGTTCTGCGAGCGCGCAAGAACTGAGTGGTTACGTGGCATGAATATGTCGCAATCACAAATGCTAGAACAGCATATGGGCTTTGTAATTAAAAATATTAAAGGTAATTATGTAAGCTCAGCTAAACTTGATGATTTGTTAACCATAACTTGCATTCCAACTAAGGTTAAGCATGCAAGTTTAGTTATTTATCAACAAGTGTTTAATCAGAATAATGAATTATTGTTTGAGTTTGAATGTTCTATCGCTTTTTTGAATATGCAACTTAAAAAGCCTATGATCATGCCAAAAGAAGCTATTGCTTATATCAAACAATTTGTACCAGAAAATACAGAAGATCTTGAGGTAAAAATCTAAAAATGGACGCACAAGGTACTTTATCAATCTCAAACCTAATCTTAAACGCAAGCCCTCTAGTTCAGGTGGTAATGTTGTTTTTATTAGGTTTATCTGTTGCCTCATGGACAATCATCGTTTCCCGTTCAAGCACTTATAAAATTGCAAGACAAAAAGCGGATGATTTTGAGGAAAAGTTCTGGTCTGGCATTGATTTAAATAATCTATTTAACGATTGCATTAAGAGAACTTCAGAATTAAAAGGTCTTGAGGTTATTTATACTGCAGGCTTTAAAGAGTTCGTTCGTTTAATTAACTCAGGTCCTGCTGATCAAGAAGTTGTGATGGATGGTACTTACCGTCAAATGAAAGTTTCTCAATCTCGTGAGATTGAAGATCTTGAAGCTCACTTAGGTACTTTAGCAACCGTAGGTTCAATTAGCCCATATATTGGTTTGTTTGGTACTGTTTGGGGTATTATGCATGCCTTTATTGCTTTAGCTGCAGTTAAGAATGCTACTTTATCCATGGTAGCTCCTCCTATTGCTGAAGCATTGATTGCAACTGCTATGGGCTTGTTCGCAGCTATTCCTGCAGTTATGTTCTACAACCGCTTCGTAACCAAAGTTGAAGCTTTAGAAAATCGTTACATCAACTTCATGGATGAGTTTGCAACTATCCTTAACAGAAGACTTGTTCGTGTACGCTCTGAGATGACCCAAAATTCAAGTAGCCAGACTACAACCACTCAAAGCACTACCACAAACCGTACTGAAAGAGCAGAAAGCCCTGTTCATCACTACGAGTCTAATGCAACTACACAACCTGTTTATCAAAGAGGTCGTAGCTTTAATCATCCTTTATCTGAGCAGGCTTCAGCTTTTAATAGAACTAGAACTACAAGCGAGCCTGTTCATTACCAAACTCCAGGAGTTGAAGGTGAGCGCGAGCGTCATTTTGCTCGTCAAACTCATCAGGAGTAGTAGAAAATGCAAAGCGCAAGAACACGTGTTAGAACTAGACCAAAGGCAGAAATCAATGTTGTACCTTACATTGATGTGATGCTAGTGTTATTAGTTATTTTTATTGCGACAGCACCTGTAGTTATGCAAGGTGTTACAGTTGATCTTCCACAAGCTGAAGCTGAGACTATGAATGAAGATCAAAAGACACCTATTATCGCAACAGTAGATAAAGTAGGTCAGTATTATGTAACCATCGATACTAATAATGTAAAGATGGGCTCTTTAGATGAGCTTACAGCTTATGTAGCTTCAGAGCTTCAAAAAGACGTTACTCGCCCTGTGGTAGTTCAAGGTGATGCACAAGTACCTTATGACAACGTTATTCAACTTATGAACGCTCTAAAAAAGAGTGGTGTTAAAAGTGTAGGTTTAGTAACTGAGCCTGTATCAAATTAAAGGTTTGTTATGAAAATTAATATGAAGGTTGCTTTTATCATAGCAATCTTAATTCATGCAATTATCTTAGCAGTATTGCTATTGCGTATAAATCTTGATAAACCGTCAAGACCAAATCTTGGTAAAGGCGATATCATGCATGCTACCTTTGTACCTCCTGCTAAGGGTAAAGAAACTGGTAAAGCAAGTGCTAAAAAGAGCGCACCTGAACCTACTGTGGTGATTGAAGATCCAAAAGTAAAAGAGGAAGCTTTAAAGCGCGAGCAACAAGCTAAAGAATTAAAGCAACGCATGGAGCAGAAAAAGCTTGAAGAACAAAAGAAACAGGCTGATCTTGCTTTAAAGAAAAAGAAAATAGAAGAAGAAAAGAAAAAGCTAGAAGAGCAAAAGAAGAAAGAGGAAGAGCTTAAAAAGAAGCTTGAAGAAGAGAAAAAGCAAAAGATAGAAGAAGAGAAGAAAAAGAAACTTGAAGAGCAGAAAAAACTTGAAGAAAAGAAAAAATTAGAAGAGAAAAAGAAGCTAGAAGAGCAAAAGAAAAAAGCTGAAGAAGAAAAGAAAAAATTAGAAGAGAAAAAGAAACAAGAAGAACTAGCTAAGAAGAAAGCAGAGGCTGAGGCAAAAGCTAAAGCACAAGCTGAGGCAAAGGCAAAAGCTCAGGCTGAGGCAAATGCAAAAGCTCAAGCTGATTCTCTTGAAGATGACATCTTAGGTACCGCTGATGGTGATGAGAAAAATGGTCAAGGTTTAGGCTCTGGTGGTTCAGGAGGTGAGGCTGGATACGGCGATAAAGTTCGTGGTTTAATCGAGCAAAACTGGCGTATTGATCCTTCCATGAACGGCAAGAGGGTAGTAGTTACAATTAAAATTGACAACAATGGCATGGTAACAAGCCAAAATTGTCAAGGTGATGAAAAGGTATGTGCAAGTGCACTTGAGTCAATTGTGAATGTGGGAATGTTCCCAAAACCACCTTCAAGTTGCCCTGAGTGTTCAAATATTAAGATTTCTATGACACCAAAGCTTTAAGAGCTTATAATAAGCAAAAAAATTCAAGGAGTTTTGCTCATGTTTAAAAGGTTGTTAGCAGTATTTGGTCTAATGGTTTTTGCCATTAGCGCACAAGCTGAATTACAAATTGAAATTACAGGTGGTATTAACGAAGGTCGTAAGATTGCAGTTTATCCATTTGCACAAGATCCAAATGTTAATGTTGATGTAGCCTCTGTAGTTAGTGCTGATTTGATGAGATCTGGTAAGTTCTCACCTTTATCAAGATCAGTATTACCAAACAATGGTGTTGTTGAGAACAAGGTAAATGCAGATGCAGTAGCTTCAACAGGCGCTGAAGCTTGCGTTTATGGTGTAGTTCAAGCCATTGAAGGTGGTAAGTACAATGTTGAGTTCCAGGTAGTTGCATTACAAGGCTCTAAAAAAGGTCAAGTAATTGCTCACTATAAAGGAGCTTCTTCAATTGCTACCATGAGACAAGCTGCCCACCGTGTATCTGATAGAATTTATGAAGCTTTTACAGGTCAGCGTGGTTGTTTTAGAACTCGTATTGCTTATATCGTAACTAAGATGGGCGCTAAGTTCCCATATCAGTTAATGACAGCTGATTACGACGGTTACAATGAAACTCCTGTTGTAAAGTCTACCCAACCTATCATGACTCCTTCATGGGCTCCTGATGGTTCACGTTTAGCTTATGTAAGTTTTGAAAGTCGTCGTCCTGCAATCTTTGTGCAGAATATTAAGACTCACAAGCGTACAAAGCTTGCTTCCTTCACAGGTTTAAATAGCTCACCTGCTTGGTCACCTGATGGTACTAAGATTGCTATGACTTTATCAAAAGACGGTCAACCTGATATTTACTACTTTGACTTAGGTTTAGGTAAGTTCCAAAGAGTAACAGCTAATAAGGCAATTGATACTGAGCCTACCTGGTCAGCTGATAGCAAAGCTTTATACTTCACCTCAGAGCGTGGTGGTAAGGCTCAAATTTACAAGTATGATTTCAATACTAGAAAGACTGAGCGTGTGACCTATCAAGGTGCACGTAATTTGTCAGCTCGTCAAATTCCAGGTACTAAGTCTTTAATTGTTATTACTCAAGTAAATGGCTTTAGAGTAGCCCGTGTTGATCCTGATGGCAGTATTTATATGTTAACTACATCTTCACTAGATGAGTCACCAAGTGTTGCACCTAATGGAAGTATGGTAATATATTCAACAGTTTATCAAGGACGTAAAGGCTTAGCTTTAGTTTCAGCAGATGGTAGATTTAAAGCAAATCTTCCATCAAGCCAAGGTGAAATTAGCGCACCTGCTTGGGGTCCACTTTTATCAAAATAATTTGCTTTAGGAAGTAATTAAAAATGTTAAAAAATTATTTGTTAGTTATTCTATGTGCTTTATCTTTAGGTACATTAACAGCTTGTTCAACTTCAGGTGATGATTCTTCAGCTTTAGTTGAAGATGGTAGCTCATCAGATGCTCAATTAGGCTTAGATGATGACGGCTCATTAACTGTAGGTGATCCAAACGCACAAGACGGCTTTAATGGTCCTGCTGAGTTACAAAATGCTAATACCATTTACTTTGGTTTTAACTCAGAGAACATTCAAGACGAGTACTTAGCAGTAATGCAAAAGCATGCTAATTATTTAAAGAAGAATCCTGATGCACGTGTAATCATCGAAGGTCACACCGATGAGCGTGGTACTCCTGAGTACAACATTGCTTTAGGTGAGAGACGTGCTCGTTCAGTTGCTCGCTATATGCAAAATCTTGGTGTTGATGTAAATCAATTATCAATCGTAAGCTATGGTGAGGAAAAGCCTGCAGTTGAAGGTCACAATGAAGCTGCTTGGTCAAAGAATCGTCGTGCAGTTCTAAACTACTAATTTAAGTTTAGATATGCTATAAATGGGCAAGGAATATTTCCTTGCCTTTTTTATTAGAAGTGAAAAAAATGAAATTTAAGATCTTATCTAAAGTAAAAGTAATTACTTTAGCAATAGCTGTAGCATTAAGTAGTGCTTCATACGCTGATGATGAGCAGCTGTTAATTTTACAAAGAAACTTACTTGAAGCTCAAAATGAGAATCAGGAGTTAGAGTCACAGCTTGCTGATGCTCAAGGCCAAATTGAAGAGCTAAATTATCAGTTAAAGCAATTAAAAGCAGAGAATGAAGCTTTAAAATCTCAGGCTTTAAATGCTAAGGCTACAGAGACTAATCAAGAGACAACAGCTCAAGGACAGGATGATACCATAACACTTACAAATGCTAATGGTACAGCTGGTGCTACTATCTCTAAGAGTAAAGTTGTAACTAGAAAGACTGAGCCTAAAGTTACAGATGATGCCCAAAAGCTTTATCAAAGCTCTTATGATAAGCTCATGAAAAATGACTTTGAAAATGCAGCTAAAGGCTTTAATACCTTTATTAGTAAGTATCCAGATAACACTCTTACCCCTAATGCTTGGTATTGGCTTGGTCAAATCCAATTTAAGCAAAACAAGTATCAAGAAGCTCGCTTAAGCTTTATGAATACTGCTAAGGTTACTAATAGTGCTAAGCGTCCTGATGCTTTATATAAATTAGGTATGACCTCAATTGCAATTGGTGATAAAGACAAAGCTAAACGTTACTTTGATCTTTTAATTAAAACTTATCCAAACACACCTTCTGCAACTCTTGCTAAAAAAGAGCTTGGCTCTCTTTAAGATTAAAGCTCCACAATTTAATTTTGTGGAGCTTGACCCTACCTATTATTACCTACAAATCTAAAATAAATGTATGTAAAGTAAGAATATTTAACTTATCTTTATACGCTCTACTATTTTGTAAAATCAGTTTTGAGAAAATTAAGCTAAATTTGCTCTAAAAATCCTAAAAAGCCTTTAAAAATAGTAAGTTAACAAATGCGATAAATAAGCGATTTGTAAAAATAATTTAAAAAAAGTAAAAAAAATACTTGCAATAGGTCAAATTTTTAGTAAAATGGTCGCCGTTGACTTAATCAACAAACCAAATGCAAGTTTGGGTCGTTAGCTCAGTCGGTAGAGCAGCGGACTTTTAATCCGTTGGTCGAGAGTTCGAATCTCTCACGACCCACCAACTTGATACGCATATCGCTGGGTCGTTAGCTCAGTTGGTAGAGCAGCGGACTCTTAATCCGTTGGTCGCGGGTTCGACCCCCTCACGACCCACCACGCGATATTGGTTATGATGGGTTGTTAGCTCAGTTGGTAGAGCAGCGGACTCTTAATCCGTTGGTCGCGGGTTCGACCCCCTCACAACCCACCATTTGGATGCTTAGCTCAGTTTGGTTAGAGCATCTGCCTTACAAGCAGAGGGTCATAGGTTCGAGTCCTATAGCATCCACCATTCATCACCGACCGATTCCCCAATTTTTCAGAATTGACAAACGCAGAGATGATCTGTCGTTTTGTTTATTGTTTTCTGATATTATATCTTTACATTCTTAAGTTTGCGTAGAAATTGAGCCTAATTTGGTTTTATAATTTTCTTCTACGTATATGCCTTTTTATCGGCTTTTATCTAAACTGTTGCGGAGATATTTTGCTTTATCACCGCAAAATCTGCGGAGATAATATGTACCTTTACGAAGATCCTAAATGGCCACATTTTTACTACGATATAAATTGTTGTTTAGATCTTTTAAATGCTATTTTCTTAAAGTATGGATTGTTGCTTGGCAAGATCACAAGTATCAAGACCGAGGATTTAGATCTTGATAAGCTGCATACCAACTCTTTAGCAGATGAAATCGTTTGCTCAAGTCAAATTGAAGGTGAGTTTCTTGATAAAAATGCTATCTTAGAATCAATAAACGTACGCTATTAGTAATAGCTTTAACGTTCCATCAAGTGCTCAATATGAGGATGGTATCGTAGCTATGATGCTTGATGCCACTGAGAATTTCGATAACCCCTTAACTTGTGAGCGCTTGTGCGCCTGGCAAGAAAAACTCTTTACTCGTGAGTACGTGGGCTTTTACAAAATTGTAGTAGGTGCTTTTAGATCTGATAGACAAGGCCCAATGCTGGTCTCCTCACAAAAACATGGACAAATTAAAGTTCATTATCAAGCACCCAAGGCCTCAGATCTTCCATCCATGCTTTCTGAATTTATTTCTTTTATAAATTCTCATGATAATCACAGCCCTTACATCAAAGCTGCTATTGCTCATTTGTATTTTCTAACATTACATCCTTTTGAGGATGGCAATGGGCGTATTAGTCGTGCTATCTGTGAATACTTGCTGTCAAAAGCAGAGAAGAGCTCAAAGCGTTTGTATAGTGTCTCAGCTCAAATTCAAAAGCATAAGCTAGAGTATTACGATATCGTTGAGAAAACTCAAAAAGGAGATCTTAATATCACCGAGTTTGTTAGCTGGTTTTTAAGCATGATCCTAAATGCTATTGAAGCCTCCTTAGTGATTGTTGATAAAGCAGTAGAGAAGTCCTTATTCTTTCAAAAGATTAGAGAAGTTAAGCTATCTAAAGATCAAAATAAAATTGTTAATATGCTGCTAGATGGTTTTGAAGGAAAACTAACCTCCAAAAAGTTTGCCAAAATAGCTAAGACCTCACAAGATACTGCAACAAGATCTTTAAATTACTTAATTGACCATGAGATTTTAGTAAAGGAAGGCGCAGGTCCAAGTACTCACTATCTCTTAAAATTTAAGCCACAATAGTGATTATAAGTGCAACCTTAGGTTAACCTTGGAGTAAACATGAGCGTTTACGAGCAATGTCCAATTCTTGAGAATGACGATTTTATCCTCCGTTTGTTTGAATTTGATGATCTTTATGATCTTCTAAAAGTCTACAGCGATAAACTTGCCTTACCATTTTTTAACAGTGACAATTGCGATGGCGACAATTTTTATTATCCAACTAAAGATAGCATGCAACAAGCTCTAGAGTTTTGGAAAATGTCCTATGAAAAGCACTACTTTGTAAGACTCTCTATTGTTGATAAGAAGGCAAATTCTGTTGTTGGTACAGTTGAATTGTGTGTACGAGAGTCTCAAGATACCTTCAATCACAAAGCTATTTTAAGAGTGGATGTGCGTCATGATTACGAAAAAGAGGATTATCTTTTAAGTATATTCTCTCTTATCACTCCAAAAATTAAGTCACTGTTAGATTGTAATGGAGTGATAACCAAAGTTCCTGTTTACGCTGTAGATAGACTTTTAGCAGTTCAAAAGCTAGGTTTTAAAAAGGCTTGTGATTACCTTTATGGAAAGACAGGCTACACATATGATGGCTACTTTGAATTGTAAAAACTTCAATTAAGATCAATAAAATCAAGTTGCCTCCTTTTTCTCTTGCAAGATTTGTATTATCGTTATTCTTGTAATCAAGGAGTGACATATGACAGATCTCAAGCATCTTCCAAAAGGCTACGATGAACCACTAAATAAAATGACAGAAAAAGAGTGGGAAGAGTACTTTGCGCTTAGAAAAGAGCTTGATATAGATATGTCAAAAGAGGATATTCAGGAAATTTATAAAATGACTGATTATCTCTCAAGAGAAACTCACCACGAAAACGAAATCTTTTATCTTTTAAAAAAGATCCCCTTGCCAGCTCAATATGCTTACTACCTAAAACTTACTAAAGGCTTAAAGTTTTTAAAAGACTACAACTTGTCTTTGGCCAAAAAGGAGTATCCAAATGAGTTCTAATGTGGATCCTGGCTATATTGCAAGTGAAGACGATAAGTTAGTCTTGTCGGTTGCCAACTTTGTAACCGCCTCGTTGCAAGGTATTGAGCTTAAAGATACTGAAAAATTTATCGTAAACTCTTTAAATAAAATTCCTATTGATAGTATGGAAAAGGCTTTAGAAATAGACAGCCATATTTGTGCTGGTTTTTACTATGCTTATTTAAAGAATAATCCAACCCACCATTTTAAAGAGTACATGCAGGATTACGCTAATCGCTACAAAGCTGCGATTAACTGTTTAAAAAACTTAAATGAGAGTATTAACTCTTTAACTAACAGTGTGCCTCATCAGGATTTGTATTATTCAAATATCTTAAAGGATGGCTCTTATAATAAAGAGAATTTTGATGAATATGGATTGTTGCAATCAGATCCTGTGCGTAAGTTCATCGATTTTCAGAAAGATTGGTACGATACCGTATCATACGATATGCAAGATCATCCAGGCTTCCGTGCTTTGTATATCTTAAGAATTAAGCTCATGCGTCATGCAAAATTCAATTACATGAAGCAACAAATTAAGTACATGGACTTAACTTATCAAAAAAGAGCTTATTCTGATGGACCTTTTATGCGCAATTACGCAGCTTTAAAAGAAAAATCTTGCAAAGAAAGTGCAGCTTTACTTAAAGAAGCTAAAGCAAATCAGCTGTGTATTGCCTGTCCTGCAACCCGTGGTAAGCAATTGCCATTAACTTATGAGATGCTACTTGAAGGTAAAATTCCAGGTGGCATAAATCCTATAGATGTAAATCATTATCAAGTAATTGATCTTTGCGGTAATGAAGTTCCTAAAGAAAAGGTACTAGCTTTAGTTAAAAATATTAGCTCCTATAAAGAGGAATTAGTCTCAATGGTTCTTGATAATGGAGAAAAGAACTCTAGTGGAAGTTATTCTGGGCAATACATGTTGCCAAGCTTGTTGTTATTTATTTGTATAGCTTAAGTTCTTACCTTAAAAATCTAAGCACTTTTAAGTTTTCTTCAAACTTAAAAGTACCATTTGAAAATTATAGAATTTTCAAATGTGCACTCTTTTCTAATCTTTCCCACAAAATTTGTAAATAATCTGTATAGTTAACGTTACTTGTTGATTTTCTAGATATTAATTGCAAAAAATACCTTTAATTTGTGGTAAAGTGATAAAAATTATTTGTGTTGATGTAGGTGAATATTGTGAACGAGTCAAACAAACCAGTAATTATTAAGAATCTTCGTAAACTATTTGAAGATGTGGAGAAAAAAGAAGAATTTAACGAAGAAATAAAATTGATTGCAAACTCAGGCATTCAATTTATCGATTTTGAGCTTGATGACAAAATTGATTTTGATAATCATGATGAGAAGTTAGATGAAGTTTACGACGGACTTACCAAAAATAAGTTTGTTTTAGTTACCAAAGATAATCAACGTGGTAGTGATAAAGATAGTTGCACTTTTGCAAAATACCACCTTCATCAAAGTGGTACTCGCTTTATCATCGATGATGACGACAGTTTCCAATCATTTAATATTGATAAAGACAATTTTGAGTCGGATGAAAGAGCAGACAGTCCATCTGTTTTAGAATCAGTTCAGTTATACAACGGTATTTGGTTCCCAATTCCTTATTTTCCAAAAGGTTTAAAAAACGGTCCAACAAACTTCGCTCGTGCAAGAATCGTTAATAACGGAGAGATTAAAAAGTTAGAAAGTGGTGGTAAATACCATGTAACTATCGCTATTGATACAAAAGTTGACAACTTACAGTCAGCTTTACATGGAGCACCAACCTTACAAGATATTGATCATGCTTTTAGTTTTAGATCAGGCTTTGAAGCAACACAGCTACTTCGTGCTGTAAACTCTGATGGTATTAGCTTCGTAGATGAATGGACTAAGAGTATTCTAAAAAAGGTTTACCCACAAACCACAACCGAGAAACAAAAGAAATTCAAAGTAGCTGATGACAATAAAGATGAAAGCGATAACCTAATCTTAAAAAAGACTTATCAAAAACACTACTTGAATGTGTTAGCCTTTTTAGATGCTTTCTTTAAACCAAATGACATTAGATTAGTTCACTTTGATAAAGATCATTGCGATCAAGATAAGATTATTGATGTAAGTTTAATCTTAGATGTTGGTAACACTAGAACCTGCGGTTTATTAGTTGAAGCTGATAATGGTCAGTCACAAAGTTCAGATACTTTCCCAAATAGCTCTCCATTAATTATAAGAGATCTAAACTGCCCAGAGTTTACTTACACTGGTGCTTTTGAAAGTAAAATTCAATTCCAAAAGGCTAATTTTGATTTTAACAATTGCTCTGATTTGTCCTCTCGCTTAGATGCCTTCGTATGGCCTTCTTTAGTGCGTATTGGACCTGAAGCTTCAAAATTAAGTGCTTTATTAAAAGGTAATGAAGGTAATACAGGTCTTACTTCACCAAAACGCTCCTTATGGCAAATTGATAAAGCTCCAAAGATTGAGTGGAAGTTTAATGAATCTTATTACCAAATTCCTCTTTTCAAAGACGATGACGGTAGGGTATCAAGAGTCCTATATAAAGGCGAAGAAACAGGAGCCTCTGTAATTTATCAACCAGTTACAGGTTATCTAAACAGTTTAGGTGATGCTTTATTTGCAACTGGAGATAAGAGTAGTTGCATGTCAGCTTTCTTTACTGGCAAATCAACTATGACCTTCATGTTAGTAGAAATCATTTTGCAAGCAATGATGCAAATGAACAGCTACTTCTATCGTAAGAACATGGAGTATCGCGATTTACCAAGACGTCTTAAAGCTTTAGTTTTAACCACACCTCCATCAATGCCAGATGTTGAAAAAGAGATCTTTAGATCTTGTGCTTATCAAGCTTTAGGCATCATTTGGAAAGCTTATGGTTACGATAAGACTGATGCTACAGAATTCCATTTTATTTCTAAAAAAGATGAGATGTTCCCACCTGTTCCTGAAATTCACTTAAAGTGGGATGAGACTTTAGCAGGTCAAATCGTATATTTATATAACGAAACTCAGCGTATTTATAACGGTAATAGTAAAGACTTTATTAAAGACATTAGACGTTCTGATGCTGATGGTCGTTTTAATGAAATCTCAAAAATCAAAGTTGATAAAAAATACTTTGCAGCAACCTCTGCCCGTATTGCATCTATTGATATCGGTGGTGGTACTACTGATTTAATTATTGCTGACTACAGCGTAGCTGATGTCTTCTATGATGATGTAGATCAGTTATTAAAGAAAGAAAATGGAGCAGAAGCTGGTAATCAATCAGGTTCAATCCAAATTCGTGAAGTACTAAAAGATGGCTTTAAAATTGCTGGTGACGATTTAGTTTATGAATTGCTACAAAACCCAATTAAACACGAGTTTGAAAAGACTAATGATGAGTATTGGAAAAAATTATTTGGTGCTACAAGTGGAGCATCATCAGGTAACATTCAATCAAGAGTACAAGTAGTTGATAAGATCTTTACTAAGGTGGCTTATAGACTTATTTCAAGACTTGAGCAATTAGATAAGATTGATGTTTCAACTTTAGATAGTCTAGAGGTGATAGTTAAAGGCTCTATCAAAGACTTTGTTCAAGGTACAGAAAAGTTTGCTCTAGAAGAGCTAAACAATCGTGAAGATCTAAAACTGCCATCTTTGGATAAGGTTGAGTTTGCTGAATCTGTAAGTTCTTATATCACAAAGCAATTAGGCATTTCTTTTGAGGAATTCTTAAATATTCCTTTAGAGTTTGATATCTTTAAGATTGATTTTGATATCTCTCAAGGCATTACTTACGATATGTGTAAGAACATCAATTATCTAAATGCCATTGTAAATGTCTATAGATGTGATGTGTTACTACTAACAGGTCGTCCAACTAAGATCCCTGGTATTCGCCGTTTGATTGAGAAAAAGTCTTCTTTATCCTCACGTAGAATTATTCCTATGTACGATTATAAGTGTGAAGGTTGGTACCCAACCTTTGAAACTTACAATGGTCGCATAGGAGATCCTAAGACCTCTGTTGTAGTTGGTGCTTTATTAGGTTACACAAAGTCTATACCAACTAAGCTTATGACCTTTAAGCTAAACACCAATCCAATTCCTGCAATTAGCCCAATGCGCTATTTAGGTGTCTTAGATGACAAGAAGATCTTAGAGAATAAAGAAATCTTATATCTATTCCAGTCAGAGGCTGAAGGCAGAGAGCAACAAGGCTCTTATATAGGGGATTATGAGAGCTTACATAGTGATTATAACGATGCAAAACTAACTATCTTTAAGAAACCTAAGTTCTATAGTGAGGATGACATCACTGTTAATATTCAAAAACAATTACCTGTAAACTTAGGTTATCGTCAGTTTAATAATCCATCTTTTACAGGCAATATGTACTTAGTCTTAAGTATGTATGAGGATGTAAAAGATCTTCCATCCATTAAGGCAATCAACACCTGGAATCTCAAAGGCGATATCGAGTTTAATCATGAGTGTCTAGAGCAATTAAAACAGCCTGACAACTTATTTGGCATGATGACAAAGAGAGCAAAAGGTGATATTCAAAAAATTGTAGATGGTCTTGAAGCAGAGTTTGTTGAGAATATTGCAAAGCTTGATGAAATCAATAACGATCCATATCAAGCTGAATATGACGACCTAAATAATATGGCTCAAACAACTGCAGAGAAAGAAGCTCAAACTAAAGTTACAGCTTTCAATAAACTTCTAGGTGCTCAAGCAAAACGCGATGAAGAAATAAAGAAACTTATCGATGATTACATTCAAAAGAATAAACCAGAAAGAGACCGCAAGGTCGATTTAGAAAAACAAAAACGTAGAAATGCGTTGAAGCAATCTTACATGCGCTCTTTAGGTAAAGCTATTTCTCAATGTCGTGAGGAATTGATTAGTGCTGAAACTAAAAAGCTTGAGCAGATTAAGAATGCAATGACAGGCTTTAATCAAACTGATCCTCATTACTTTAAGATCTCTTTAATGCGTGGCAATTATGAAGAAAAGTCCTTTACAGATAATAACCCTATCTGTCAGTGCATTAACTTTATTCGACAAGAATACAAAGAAGCTAAGATTAAAGATATCTTAGAGTCTATCTTTATCCTTGATCTTGATAAAGTAATTGATACTAATACCAGTGATAATGGTGTAGGTGAAGTTACTTCCTACATGAAACTTCAGTTACAAACAGTATCAAGTGCAGATGGTGAGTATTGGAATAACACAGGTAAAATTTAATAGGCAAGACAATGACAGATTCAAGCAAAAAGTTTTCTTATCAAGATATTGCAACTGCGGCTAAAACTGGTTTTGATTGGATTAGTAAGGTTTGTGATCCTAAAGTTTTGGAAGTTGCTAAACAGAAGAATTTAAAAGTTGAGCTTTGCAAATTAGTAAATGAAGCAACTGCTGCTTCTGAAGTTTTACCTACTAATATCAGTTTAGGTGTGTTTGGTGCTTCTCAGGCAGGTAAGAGCTATCTTGTATCAACTCTTGCAGCAATTGGCGATAGTGATTTGACTACCAAAAAAGATGGTACTGAAATTAGTTTCTTTAAGCACCTAAATCCTGAAGGTAACGATTACGAAGCTACTGGTATCGTTACTAGATTTACTAGAAATGAAGGTAAGGTGCCTGAAAAGTTTCCTTTTAAAGTTAAATTATTCGATGAGATTGATTTAGTTAATGTTTTAGCTAATGCCTTCTTTAAAGATTTAAGTGCAACTTTAAAAACCTCACCTGAGTACGATGCTTCTAATGAGTTCTTTGGAAGTGATGCTAAAATCAATGAGTTCTTTGATAAAGAGCTAAAAGCAGAGCGTTATCAGTTAAAGCCTGGTGAAGAGTCTTATGTTAAGAATAATCAGATAGTATTCTTAGCTGAATATGTAAAAAAAGTTGCTTTGGGTAATCTTGATCAACAAAGCGCTACTTCTTTATTCTGGACTAGAGCATGTGAAGTAATTGAAACTTTAAATTTTGAAGGTCGTAAGGCAATTTATTCTAAATTGTGGGGCGGACTTAAAGCTTTTGATTACCTATTAGAGGTATTAGGTCCAAGCATGCAAAAGCTTAAAGGTGCTCACGAGGCTTATGTACCTATTAAAGCTTGCGTCCAAGTAAATGGTGAGGTAGTAGAAAAACGTAAAGGTGGCACTCTCTTAGATATTGGTGTATTAACCCGCATGTTTGAAGCTGACAAATACACCTTAAAAGACAATTCTGATTCTATGATTGAAGTTGCTCTAGACTTGGATGCAACTGAGATTGTAGAAGTTCCTTTTGCTGTGCTTACCTTTGCAACACGTGAAATTGCCTTCCCTCTACCAGAGGATCAGGCAGGACAAGCAAGTCGTTGTGGTAATTTTGATGTATTAGATTTCCCTGGTGCTCGTTCCCGTAAAGGCGATGATATCGCTTTATTAAGAGAGCTTGGTAAAGCTGATATCAGTGAATACTTACGTCGTGGTAAAGTAGCTTACCTATTTGAAAGTTACTCAAAACGTCATGAAATAGATTTATTACTTTGGTGTATTGGTGTCTCAAAGCAACAAGAAGTTACAGAGCCTCAAATAAAACCAATTACAGATTGGGTTTATGAAAATGTGGGTAAAACACCAGAAGAAAGAGCAAAATTTGGTTGTATCCCTTTAATCGGAGCTTATACTCGTTTTGATACTCCTTTAACTAATGCACTACCAAAAGCTGAGAAGAACTCAGATAAGATTGAGATTAGTGTTTTAGAGGAGATCTTTAAGAAGGCTTTAGAAAACTTTAAGACAGAATGGCTTGATAACTGGGCAAACGGAAAGATCTTTAATCAGTTCTTCTGCGTACGTCGCCCAAATATTAGTGCAAGTGGCACTTTATTCGCCTTCAAAGAAAATACTACTATTGAAGATCATCTGAAAACAGAAGTGCCTTTAGTAAAAACTTTATTCGATGAGTACAAACAGCATGTTGCCATCACTCCTGACTCTAAATATCTGTATGAGTATAATGAGGAAACTCATTATGCCCAAACCTTAGATGAGGTGTTAAAACCTTCCGATGGTGGTGTAACTTACTTAGCTCAATTTGTAAAAGCAAATTTTGCAAATCATCAAAAGAATCGTGAGAAAGTAAAGTCAAAACTATCTGAGCAAATTAAAACTCTAAAAGATAATTTAAATGCCTTTACTAATAGCTTTGGTCAGCAAGAAAAAATTGAACTTCAAAGAGCTGAAGGACAAAAAATGGTAAAAGCGCTAAATCAATGCGAAACACTTGCTGGTACTTTAGCTGATATTCGTCACTTTATTGAAATTGATGCTGATAAGGCTTTAGATGACTATAACAATAACAGAACTGATGGTATTAGTAATAATGCCTACCGTTTTGCAAAGGCTCTAACCACCTTCCACTTTGAGAATTTAAATTACATTAGTAAAGGTAAAGGCTTTGACTTCATGTTTAAGAACCTATGGCGTTGCTATGATAAGAATAAGCAAAAAGCTATGGCAAGTGAAGATGATCTTGAACAGAAGTACTCCTTCTTTGTTGATGAAGCATCATCCTCAAGTGAAAAGACTATCATCACTGATGAGAAAAAGTTAAAAGAGAAATTCCAAAATCTTTTAATTAAGTTCACTACAGAGCTTGAGAAGGCTTATAACAACTTAAACGTTGAACAAGTTGTAGTTAATAAACTTTTGCCTTATGAAGATCAGGTAACTAAAAAATACAACTTAGCACAAGGTCAAACTGAAAGAGCTTTGACCATTATCTCTGATTTCAATACTTATTTATCTTTTGATTCTACTAAGCTAGATATTGGTAGATTTGATGAGAAGTATAACTTTGTAAAGAAAACAGAGCTTAAAAATCCAAGACCTCTATTCCACGAAATTACTGATTACGTAAAGAATGAGGTTAAAGGTGATAGTGAAACCTTTGATATGTATCTAATGCCAGACTTTAGTATTTATAAGGAAAACACTGAAGTTGGCGTTGTTGATAAATTTGGTGAGCACTATTATCAGGATTACTTTAGTGTACTTTTAGATTTAATGGTTACTAAGAATGTAACAGGACAAAGCTTGTATAAACTTACCGATGTTGAAGACGATAAGCTTTGTGAAATCTTAAATGTACTTGCTAATCCAAATGACTAATTTTAGAGAAAGAGTTTAAAGAAAAAAAATGTCAGAGAAATCTATAATTGTAGGTGGCAGAAAACCTGCACAAATTCTAATACCAAAGTCATATGAAATCTTTGGAGATAAAGTTGATATCTTTGCAAGTGGTGTCGGTCTTAAAGTTGATATTTTTGATAGCAAAGATAAAAAGAAAGGCTTAATTGCCCACTTTGATAATACAGATACTTCACAATTTGATTATAAGTGTAATTTCAATGGTTATACTGATGCAACTTTGATAACCCTTCCTCCTGATGTTAATAACAAGTTAGCAACTAAGTCTAAGGAGTGCGGTGATACTTTTTATGCAGAGATTACTGCGGTTGATTTAAATAAAAATGAAGTTTTAGGTAATAAAGCTTATCTTGATCTTACCATTGATGGTATGCTCAATCTTATTGAAAGTGCTACTGCAACTCCAGAGCATGTGGAGTTTGGTACTAACAAAACCTTACAAAAAGAACAAGAAACTCCTTTAGTGTCTGATGCTCCTGCATCGCAAGAGGTTAAGAGTGAGACTGAGCAAGCTATAGCTACAACTACAACAACTGATGCTCCTCAAAAGAAATCTCGTTTATGGCTTATTATTGCAGCTGCTATTGTAGGTTTTATTTTATTACTCTTAGCTATTTTTGCTGCTTTATATTTTACAGGAGCTTTAAAGAGCTTATTTGGTGGTGAAAAAGATCCTCAAGCTCAAGAGCAAGTTATTGAGGAGAGTCAAAAAGAACCACAATCTGAGCCTCAAGAAAGTGCAGTAGATGAAAGTGCTTCAGATGATGCTACCGATAATACAGTAACAGATGAGGATAACTCATCTTCTCAACAAGAGAGTGTAGCAGAGGATAACACTCAAGCTAATACCCCTGTAGCATCTCAAGACGATGACGATGAAGTTGTAGTAGTTACTAAAAAGAAGCCAGCATCTTCATCAAGTTCAACTTCAGCTTGCTCTCTTGCAAGTAGTGCTGACGATTTAGCTTTAATTAAAGGCTGTCTTGCAACCAAGCCACAAGCAGAGGTTATAAAGTCTTTAGTAGAAGAGTCTTTTGCTAATAATCGTTGCAATGTAGGTAAGCGCTTATTGTCAAGCTATGGTCGTCGTGATGCTCAATTTGCCTATATGTATGGTCAATACTTTGATGCAAATTCAAGTCAAACCACAACTTGTGAAACAAAAGATCAAGATAAAGCTATCTACTGGTATGAGAAAGCTGTTGAGCTTGGTGATACAACCAACGCTAAAGCTGCCTTAGATAAGTTAAAGTAATAGGTGTTTAAGTTATGAAATTAAAATTATGTGCTTTATCCCTTGCGCTAACTTTAGGTGTTCAATTTAGCGCAACAGCTGCTACACCTTTGTTAATGGAAGGTAAAAGCTCAATTTATCAAAGAGTGTTAACTACACCCTCATGCCTACTTAAAAAGAATGCAAGCGATAAGGGTACTACTGTAAATGCCTTTTCTCGCTATTACGTGTATAAAGATGAAGGTGGCTATTTAACTGTAGGCTCTTCAGATAAAGGTAAGATTGACGGTATTCTAAAAAAGGATTGTACCGTTGATTGGAAGATGCAAACTGCTTTAATGTTTACTAATCCTGCTAACCGCAATCGTGCTTTAATCTTTAAACAAAAAGATTCACTTCAGAAGATTATCGAATCAGATGATCCTAATGCTTTAGTAAAGCCTTTGATGGCAAATCTTAAGAACAATAAGCCATCTGATGAGGTAATTTCAGCAGAGCCTGAAAAGTACATCGATTACTCAAAGAATTTCTATTTATTACCAATTCTTGATTTCGAAGAAACCATGTTCTCTGATGGTAACTATGTAAGAGCTGCAAAAATTGCTTCTGTTACCAAAAAGTCTCAAAAAGCTTCTAATGCAAGCAGTGATAAAAATGCTTTAAAGACTTTTAAAGCTGCTATCGTGTTTGTAGTGGATTCTTCAATTTCTATGGATCCTTATATCAATCGTACTAAACAAGCAATTCAATCTATTACAAGCAGAATTGAAAAAGAGCATTTACAAGACTTAGTGCACTTTGGTTTAGTATCTTTTAGATCCAACATCAAAGCAAAACCAGGTCTTGAGTATGTATCTAAGATGTATGTAAAGCCAGGTGAGGCTAAAACCCCAGCTGAGTTTGAGAATAAATTAAGCGATTTGGCTCAAGCTAAAGTTTCTAGTGTTTATTTTGATGAGGATTCTTTTGCTGGTATCAATACAGCTTTAGAGTCTGTAGATTGGAATAACTACGGTGGTCGTTACATCGTGTTAGTAACTGATGCTGGTGGTATTGCAGGTAGTGATAAGTATTCAACAACAGGTTTAGATTCAAAAGAGTTAAGACTTGAGGCTAAACATAAAGGTGTAGCAATTTATGCTATGCACTTATTAACTGATAGTAAAAATGCAAAAAAGAATCATGAGAAAGCTAAAAATCAGTATCAAGATTTAACTTTCAATGAGATAGTTAATAAATCTCTTTACTATCCTGTAAACGCAGGTGATGTAAACAAGTTTGGTAAAAAGATTGATGAGCTATCAGCTAATATTACCTCACAAGTAAAACAAGCTTCATTTGGAAAGAGCGCTATAGGCTCAGCTATTGGTGCATCAAAAGTTCAATCTAAAGAAGAAGCTGAACTTAACGAGGATACCATTAAGCTAGGTCATGCAATGCAACTTGCTTACCTAGGTTCAAAACTTGGTACTAAATCTCCTGACTTTTTACAAGGTTGGATTGCAGATAGAGATTTAGTTGATCACACTAAGGTAACCTCAACTCCTGTAGTGCTACTTACAAAAGATCAATTATCTAGCTTAAAGGACGTAACTACTAAGATCTTAGATTCAGCCAACGAAGGTTTATTACAACCTGAGGATATGTTCTCACAATTACGTTCTGTAGCTGTAAGCTTAGGTCGTGATCCTGCCTCAATTAGTGATGATAAGACTTTAAAACTTGGTAAATTAGGTCTTTTAGGTGAGTACTTAGAGGGCTTACCTTATAAGAGCCGTATTCAAGAGCTTGATGAGGAGTCATGGATGTCAATGGGCCCTGATGAGCAGAATCAGACTATTGAAGATCTTGAGAATAAGCTTCGTTACTATCAAAAGTGCAACGATGATGCTAGTCGTTGGATTAAGTTAAACGAGAATGACGATGCTTCTGATAGCGTATATCCAATTCCACTTGAGGTATTGCCATAATCATGGATAAGACATCATTACTTACTATCAAGAATTTGTCCTTTGCTTATCCAAAGGACAATGATGGTACTATCAATAGCATCCATATTGATAGTCTCAATTTAAAAGAGAATGATGTCTTTGCTATAACAGGGCCTTCAGGTTGTGGAAAGTCAACTTTACTTGAGTGTATTGGCCTTTTAAGACAAGAAGTAGAGTTTGATGAGTTCAAACTTGAAGACTTGGATATAAAAGAATTAAAGCCAAAACAGCATGAAGCTTTAAGATCAAGTCAAATTGGCTTTATGCCACAAACAGGTGGCTTAATTCCTTTTTTAAAGATCATAGATAACTTAAAGCTTCAAATTGAGGTCGCTTCAAAGTCTCTTTTCAAGCTTGAAGGTAAGACTTTAGATCAAGACGGGCTTTTAAAATCTATTGTTTACGATTTAAAAGAATTTGGTTTAGGTAAGTACTTAAACGCTTATCCACATCAGTTATCTATAGGTCAAAGGCAAAGGGCGGTTTTTTTCAAATCCTTGTGCCATCAACCAAAATTACTTCTAATTGATGAGCCAACTTCTGCCTTAGATCCTGAGCATGGCAAAATGCTGTTTGATACCATGATCAAAGTCTGTCAAAGCAAGAGAGTAGCATCTTTAGTTGTAACCCATGATCTAAATTTAGTGCATGAGTTTAACTTAAGACAAGTTACCATTATGCATAACGGTAATTTTAAGCAGGAAAAATCATGATCTTTAAATTGTCGTTATCGTCCTTAAAATTTGAATACCTAGTAAACATTTGCCTTATAGCTTCAATGGTGTCAGTAATTGCACCTTTGATGTTATTGTTCTCCTTACGTTTTGGTATTGTGTCTAATCTTGAGGAAAAGCTAGTTACTGATCCTAAAAATCTTGAGATTAGAATGATGTCAGGCTATCAGCTAGACAATAGTTTTTTTGAGGAGTTAAAAAACGATCCTCACATCGATTTTTATATTCCTTTAACTCGCTCTTTGAGTGTTACTGCTAACGTAAACTTTAAAGGCAAAATGATAACTAATCTTGAGGCAATCCCAACTAAGGCTGGGGATCCTTTAGTTATCAAAAGTGGTATTGAAGGAGAGCTTCAAGATGATGAGGCTTATCTATCAGAGCAAATCGCCCAAGATCTAAATATTAAAGTTGGTGATAAGTTTAAGTTTGTCATTAGCAGAATTAAAGAGGGTAGAACCCAAAATGCTATTGTGCAACTTACCTTAAAGGGCATCATTAAAAAAGAGTACTTAAAGTACAAGAGTATTTTAATTCCTCTAACTCCACTTATTTATATGGAGGATTTTCGTGATGGCTATGAGCCACCAATCTTCTCCGATGGTTCAAACTTAAATGAGCAACGTAAATACTTTGCTAAAGCTAGAATCTATGTAAAAACTTTAGATGATGTAGAAATCGTAGACAAAAAGCTTCGTGCTCATTATCAAATCACCTCTGCTTTAGAGTCTATTAACAACCTAAAAGCAATTTGCAATGTATTAGACTTTATCTTAACTGTGATTTCTTTGGTTTCTATCTTTGGTGGTGTAATTGCTATTTGTGGTCTTATCTGGACTAATTTGTCTCGACTTGAGAAGACCTTTGCTTTATTGAAACTTACAGGTCTTAATAAAAAGCAAATTATGCTGATGGTAATTTTTGAAAATCTAATTTTATCAACTACAGCTTATGCAATTGCTTTAGGTTTATTTGCAACAGCAAAAGCCTTATTTAACCACTATTTTTCAAATATCTTAGGTCAGAATACTTTAGTAAGTTTATTGACCATCAATCATATGCTGATAGGTTTTGCTTTAAGTACCACTATTTGTCTTGTAATCAGTATCTTGATTTGTCGTTTTAAGATATTAAATTTAAATATTGCTAATAGTTTGCGCAGAATGTAATTATGAAAAAGTATTTAGTCTCTTTATTGTGCTTAGCAACTACTTTTGCTTATGCAGAGGATGCAGATAAGATCTTTAATCCAAAGCCACTGCCTGATGATGTGATTATCTCAACGCCTTGCAATGGCAAAATGGTTTTTAGAAAAGTTTATACCACCAAAGAGAATAACAAAGTAAAGGATAAAACTTTTAGCGCAGGTGCCATAGGTACTGTTTCACCAATGGCTCAAAATCCAAATACCCGTCATATTCAAGGCTCATTTTATGATAAAGGTGGTTATTACTACTTAATCTCAAAATATGAGCTCATGCAAGGTCAGTATGATGCCATTGTAAATGCAAAACAGTGTAAAAACTTTAATAAGATTGCAAGATTACCAAAGGTTAATCTCTCTTATTTTGAGGCAATAAACGCCGCTAATGCTTACTCACTATACTTACAAACTGCAACTGATGCGATTAAGCAAAACAATCAAGTAGCCTATGCTCGATTAGCTACCGATGAGGAGTGGGAGTTTGCTGCCCGTGGTGGTCTGTCTGTGACCCAAAGTGAGTTTGAAGCTGATTTACCACCAGTTAAGAATAACGATATTGACAATTATGCTTGGTATCAAGGTGCAAGTAGCGCAAACGGCAGATTACAGTTAGCAGGTCTAAAAGAGCCTAACCCTTTAGGCTTATTTGATATGCTTGGTAATGCACAGGAAATTGTTTTAGAGCCCTTTAAGGCGGTTAGAACAGGTCGCTTGTTAGGTATTAGTGGTGGTATGACTGTACGTGGTGGTAGCTTTATGTCTGTTAAGTCTAACCTTACAAATGCTACCCGCTCAGAGAAGAACTTTTACTTAAACAAAGGTGAATTAAAAGCAAAAGACACAGGCACAAGATTTGTTCTAGGTTTACCTACCGTAACCTCAATTGATGAAGCTAAAAAGCTAAACGCTCAAATTGATGCATTAGCAGATGGTGGAGATAGCTCAAGTGATGACAATGCCTTAAAAGGAGCTTCAACAAAACTTAAAAAAGTAACTGAGGAAAGTAAAAAGGCTCAAGAAGAATTTAAAAAGCAAAAAGAGCTTTTAGAAAAGAAAAATCAAGATCTTGATAGTGAGAAATCAAGTTTAGAGGATAAAGCTTCAAGACTTTTAGAGTTTAATCAGGATTTATCAAAGTTAAACGACAAACTATCAAAGTCTAATCAAGAGCTTACTAATCAATTGTCATCTTTAAAGGATGGTATTGAAAAAGCTAACGCTAAACGTCAGCAAATGACAGATGTAGCAGTTACTGCAAATTTGCGCTTAGGTGGCTTCTTATGTAAGAGCATCACAGATGAATATGAAGGTGTTCGTTACTTTAGTAAAATTTTGGAAGTAAGTAAAAAACAATGCGATAAAGATCCTAAGCGTTGCTCTTACTACAATACTTTCAAACAAAGAGTGGCTAATAAAGAGCAGACTTTGCATATTGCTGTAACCTATTATGGAGACACCATGGCAAATGCTGTGGAAAACTACTCAATTGAGGAGTTTAAATCTCAATTAGAGAATTCAAAGGCCACCTTTGGTAAGGATGTTGATTATGACAAGTTTGTAGATTTGTATTTTAAGCATTTACAAGAATACAAAAAGTTGTCAAAAGATCTTAAAAAGAATCAACAGCATTGGATTGAAACTTGCAATAAGTTAGTTAAATAAAAATGTTTAGAATATATCGTTGTAAAGTAAATGAAGTAGATCCTAGAGTTGTAGAAGTTGCTAAAAACTATGACGCTTGGGAAAGAGAATTAAATTCCCAGTTTGGATCAAACATTGTTGGTAGTGTTGCTTTACCAAAATTAGATCCTGATGGTCAGAATATCAGCTACTACACTAATTTTCGTGGTGAGTGGGATCAAGTAACCGTTAAAAATATTGACCATTACCGTAGCCAATTTGAAAACGGCAGAAAATCGATTATTTCTGTGATAGATTTTTTAAACTCTAGTAAAGAGTTAAATAATCCTACTTTAGAGAGTCAACGAAAGGAATTAGCTGATCTTATAAACTTTTCAGACAAAGACTATGTGATAAACAATAACACCATAGTTTGTGCTGCATGTAAAGCTTCAGGTTACCCAGAATCAGATTACTACAAAGCTAAACAACGTATAATAACCCCTGAGATAGAGAAGGTTGAGACTAAAGTAGTCCCACCAGTACCTCCAATTCCACCTAAAAAGGGTGGTTGTCTACTACCATTTCTTTTAGGTTTATTAGGCTTGTTGTTACTACTAGCACTACTTGCTTTGTTGTGGTGGTATTTCTTACGCCCATGGCCATTTTCAGAAGATCCTTTTGCAAAGTCAGTTGAGCCACAGACAACTGCAGTTGCCACAGAGCCTGTAAAAGAAGATCCTGTACCTGTAGCATCTAAGCCTACTTTAGAAGATGATGAAAATGCAGTTCCTACAGATGAGGAAAAGCAAGCTTTAGAGCAGGCTAAAGAAGAGGAACTTCGTAAGGCTAAAGAAGCAGAAGAGCTAAAGGCAAAAGCAGAAGCGCAAGCAAAGGCTAAGGCAGAGGCAGAAGCAAAGGCTAAGGCAGAAGCAGAGCGCAAAGCAAAAGAAGAAGCTTTGAAAAAAGCTAAAGCTGAGGCTGAAAGAAAAGCTTTAGAGGCAAAGAAAAACAAAATACCAAAGTGTAAGACTTTAAAAGAGCAAGGTACTATGCCACAAATGGCTATTGCCTTTGATGGCTCTGAGTCTATGACTATACCTTATGGCTCTACTAGCCGTTTAGGTGCAGCAAAGAACGCTGCTGTTAATTTAATCAATGCTACAGATAAAAACGTAAGTATTGGTTTAGTGGAGGTCAATGGTTGTCCTGCTGCTAAAAATCGAGGTTTTTTCAGTGGCTCTGCTCGTAATAGTTTGATTTCTAATGTTAATAGCATTGATCCTTATCGTTATGACGGTAAGACCCCACTTGTTAACGGTTTAAATCAATTAGCTACTATGTTAGATGGTGTTAATGCTGAAGCCGTAGGTATTTTAATCTCTGATGGTGAGGACACTTGTCCTTTTACAAGCAACATGAATTTGTGTAATGTGGCAGCCAATATCCACAGAGCAAAACCTAAACTTACCATTCATACCATCTTGATTGGTGACAGTATTGATAGTGCAGCTTGTGTTGCCAATATTACAGGCGGTAAAGTATTTAAGCCAAGGGATGCACTTCAAATTCAACAGTTTATTAAAGAAGCAGGCGCTAAACTTAAAAAGGTTTGCGAGTAAGGATAAGTTATGGCAAGCAAATTATTATATAACGGTGATTTAAATTTATATCAGCCAATCTCTGAGGATGGAGTATTTGTTTATCAAAAAGCCTTAGCTTTTAGAGGGGCTATCTCAAATAGTTTAAGTCAAAGTGCAGATCCTAAAGAAGATAGATTTGAAGATTACTTAGCTATTCCTCGTTTTTCTCAAGATTTTCAGCATGCCGATTGGTTCATTCCTTTTGAGTCTCAAAGAGAAGATGGTGAATATGAGATTGTACCTTGGAAACAAGCTTCAAAAGATGAGAAGGAAAAAGCACTAGAAAAATTAAGAAAATTTAGAACCAAGCTTTTTAACTATGGTGATTTGCTTGAGGCTAGAGCTTTAAATTCAAATGATCGTCTCTTTGCTCATTTTTTAGTGGGTAATAATGCTCAAGAAACACAGAATAAACCTATAGCAGATAAGTTACAAGATAATCAATCAATTGACGATCCTAAGCGAAAATATACCTTACCTGCCATTCACTATCCTAGTGAGGATTGTTTGTTTATAGTTGATGGCAAGCCTGTAATTACTTTTTGGGGCTTTTTAAAGCGTGGTGAGAGATTATATAGTGATCCTTTCTATCGCTTAGAAGAGGAAGTATATCCTAATAAAACTGTAGTTACAGACAAAGTAGTAGGTGCTGCTCCCTTAGGTGCTACAGCTACTGCAGTAACTCGCTCTCACAAGTGGTGTTGGCTATTATTGCCATTGTTATTGCTCTTATTACCACTTTTATTGTATTTACTATGGTGGTGGTTATTTGGTCGCGGATTGCCTTTGTTCAAGGCTTGGCCTGATTTAGGTAATTTCTCCTTAGATCCTAAGTTTAACGCAGATTTAAATTTACCTGATGCGGATTTACCAAAGGTAAATTTACCTGATGTAGATGTAGATTTACCTAAGGTTAAAGTTCCCGATGTTGATCTTGGCGTAGATGGTGCAGTTGAAACTCCTAATATTCCAGATGATTCAACTACTGAGGAAGAATCTCCTGTTGCAGAGGAGCCTGTAGCAGAAGAGACACAAGAGCAACCATCAGACGATGAGGCAGAACAACCACAAGAACAACCACAAGAAGATTCACAGGAGGAACCTCAAGAGGAGCCACAAGAGCAGCCTCAAGAAGAGGAAAAAGAGGATCCTAATGCTGTTGAGCCTCCAACCTTAAGTGATGATGAGGAGGAAGCAAAGAAAGATCCTAATGCTACACTGCCACCTCAGTTATCAGAGGATAAGGATGGCCCAAGTCTTTCAAATAAAGATTTACAAAGTGGCGATATTTCAAAACTTAATGGAGTGTGGAAAGTAAATTCTGCAATTTTTGATACCAAAACAAACAAACCATTGCAGTTACAGTATGAGTTTAAAGATGGTAAAGGACAGGCTACTATTACTCAATCAGATGGCGTAAAGTGTACTGGTGCTGTAAAGGGCGGTCTTTCAAAGGGGGCTTTAAACATTAACTCTCAATCTGAAGCTAAATGTACTGATGGCTCTGTATATGAAATGCCTAAGGTGGTATGTACTCAAGGCGATGATGGTAACTCTGATTGTGTATCTACTTACCAAAATAGTAAAACCAAAAAGACAACCCAATTCCCTATGAATTTACATAGATAAGAACAATAAGGATAAAAAAATGAAATTAGTCAAAGGATTAGCAGTTTTAAGTATAGCCGTTTCAATGTGCATCACAGGCTGTTTATCAAATTCCCCAAGCGACAACCTACTTAAGAAAAATCAAAATGCAACTGAAGGGGTTGATGAGAACTTAACTAAAGAAGATGCATCATTCTTCTCAAAGTCTGGAGCTGTAGCATGTGCTACAGGTGCAGTGGTTGGTATTTTAGCTTGTCTAAATGCTAAGGATAAATTAGCTTGTGCAATCGCTGCAGGTGCCGCAGGTTGTGCTGTTGCAATGACAGGTAACTATGTCTTAGATAAAGTAAGAGCTAATTACAAGACTACAGAAGAGCAGTTAGATGCAACTAAAGAATTAGTTGAAAAAGATCTTAATAAGACTAAGAATCTATATACTGGCGTTCAACAGACTATGAAAGACGATCAAGCTGAGCTTGCTCAACTGCAAAAAGACATCAAGTCTGGTAAAAAGACACAAGCTGACTTAGATAATAAGCTTGCTCAGATGGATAAGAATATGGAGTTCATTCGTAAGAATGTTGATAAAGCTCAAGAGCAACTTACAGCCTATAAGGAAGCTAGTGAAACTCTTAATAAAGAGGCAGCTCAAAAAGGTCCAAACTCTATTGCTGCTAAGAAGGCTCAAGAGTTGAATAAGACAATTGCAGATCAAGAGGCAGAGTTAGCTTCTTTACTAAATGCAGCTGCTGACTATGCAACAAGTGTTGATCATGTAAGAAAAACAAAGCAAATAGGTGCGTAATAAATGAAATTATTAAAATCCCTTTTAATCTTAGTACCAGCTTTGGTACTTACAGCTTGTACTTCAACTCCAGAAGAGTGCGATCCTACACGTGATCCAGGTTTTTTTAACAAGATGGGCTGTGTGTTCTCAGGTAGTTACTCAGAGCGCGTTGAGCAAAAGAAAGTAGAAATTGAGCAATTACGCCAAGAGCAAAAAGAAGTGCTAGAAGCCTATCAAGCACTTGAGTCAAATCGTAGTAAGATGATTGCTGATAGAGCTGAGCGCTATCGTCAATTAGATAAACTTGATAATGATATTGCAAAGGTTAGAGCAAGTCTTGCTAAAAAGAATGCTTTAACTAAAGAGTATCAACAGAAGTTAGATAAGTTACAAAAAGCAAGTAACGAGGCTCGTAATTTAGATGATGCAGGATCTCTTGAAAAATCACAAAAACTTCAAGAAGTACAAGATTCTACTAACGAATTGTTAGAAGCTTTTGCTCAATAAATTGATGCTAAAGGGCAATTTGCCCTTTAGCTTACCAAAACTCCTTCATGCCTTAAAAGCCACTCCTTTCTCTCTATTCCAGCTGCAAAGCCAACCATTTTTTGCTTTTGTCCAAGCACTCTGTGACAAGGTATCACTATGCAAATTGGATTATGTGCAATTGCACTGCCTACAGCTTGGGCACTCATCTTGCTTTTGCCAAGCTTTAAAGCAACTTGCCGTGCAATCTCTCCATAGGTTGTGGTAGTGCCATAAGGAATTGTAATTAAGCTACTCCACACTAGCTTTTGAAAATCAGTGCCTTGAGGCTTTAGTGGTAGAGAAAAAGATGGCTTATTACCATTAAAGTACTCCACAAGATAGACTTTAGTTTTCGTGAAAATCTCAAGTGGTGCCTCAAGGTACTCCTTAAAATTTGGAGCAAATTTTTGTCCTTCAAAATACAAACCTGTAAGCTCTTTGCCATTGCTTGTAAGCGTAATCAGACCAAGTGCTGATGGAAAGTAAGATTTATATGCCATAGCAAATCTGCTTAAAAAAATGTAAAAAATTTCTACCGATTATTTTTCACTTCCAGGTTCTGGAACGATCACCTCGTAATATGAAATCAAGGATAAAGATTAGTTAAGAGGTGATACTCATGCAATTACAAGAATTATATAAAGCTTTTAATGAATTTAACAACTTTGAAGCCATCGATTTAAAGATCCAATTTGCTCTTGATGATGTAAATGATATTTTTGAGTATTTAGATCCTAAAGATCCAATCAAAGAGCTAATTTGTCATAACTTTGTAAACTTTTCAGATTTGTTACTTTTAGGCAAAGCTGATGTGTTTAGCTGGCACTTCTCAAGCTTTGGTAAGAACAAGCTTAGACTTAATTTAGTATTGATGGTAAGTGAGGATTACTTTAATGCCTTAGAGCCATCTGTCATCAACAATGAACCTTCTCCTTTAGGTGATGATCTTGCAAAAGAGGATCTTGAATATGAGGTAACTGCTTCTGAATATGAAGAGTTTAAACAAAAAGAGCAGGAGTTATCTTCCATATTATGTCACTACGCTTTTGACAACAATGAGTGTGTAATTAAGGAATTTCAGTTTGATTTAGTGTGCCCATCTGAAAAATACCAAGACAAAGTAGTTCACCTAGAGCTAGAGCTTGATCTTAAAGATCTTGTGTATGAGCGCGACTTTTATCGTTTTATCAAAAATAAGTTTTGTTATTGGTTTCTAGGCTGCTTCATCAAAGGCTTTAAAGCAACTGAAGATCTTGAAGGAAGTAAAGATAACGAATTATTTAACACCTTTAAAAATCTAGCACCTCAAAACAACAGTATTAACAGTGTGCTTTTACAAGGCAAGTTGCCTTTTGTAATTGAGGTAAGTGAGGACGTCTTTTATATTCCTTATGAGGTAACTAAAAGATCAAATAAATCAGTCTTACGTTATGGTACTAAGCGTTTTTTAGCCAATTACACTCCTGTTTATGATCCTGAATTAGGTTGCAGTTATTGTGCTGTTAGAGATTAATTTTAATTTTTCAAATCAAGAGATAATAGAAACTATGGAAATTGATGGTTTAAAAGTAAAGTGCGTAGGTGATTATGGTAAGTACAAGGTTTATGCGCCAGCAGAGCCTGCCGTCATTGGTCTTGTCTTGTACTTAGAATGTGATGGTAAGATTAAGATCTGCGATCCATTTACCTACATGGAGGTCTCAAAGTATCTACAAGAACACTACCCTCAAGATTATGCCGATGAAGATGAATTCGATGACGAGGAGCTTTAATTATGGAAATTTACGGCATGGAGGTAGAGTACATAGGTGATTACAAAACGTATAAGGTATACGCACCTACAACTCACGCATTTATAGGTGAGATACTTTTCATAGAAAAACAAGGCGAATTTGAGCTTTGCGATCCTTTTACCTATGATGATGTCTGTAGATATCTTTACGAGCACGATCCTCGTTTTAGAGCTGATGAAGATGAGGACAAAAGTATTTTAAGCTTTAGTTAAAGCTCGTACATTTCTACTAGTTTTTTAACTTGCTCTTTTACCACGTCAACGATATTAGCTGGTTCAATAACCTTTACCTTAGCACCAAAGCTATAAATAAAAGATTGCAATTCAATGATATTAGAAGCTGTAAATTCTAGGGTAAGGGTTTTATTTACATGATCTACCGTGATCTTTTGATCGTCACTGAAGATTCTGTCAATAAGATAGGTTGCAACAGGCTCATTGCTAGTGATTAGTTTGACCTTGAAGCTATCATTTTTATTGACAGGCATAATGCCATATTTTCCAGAATAAGAGTGTGCTTGATAATTCTCATGTAATTTTGCAGCATCTCTATCTTGTTCAACTGCCTCAAGAATACGTTGTACTCTCATTAACAAAGGATGATCTTTAGTAGGTGCAGGCTCACCATCTTCATTTACGGGCCAACCTTGCACATAGATAGATTCATTAAAGGTAATTAAAGCAAGTGGAGCAAAGCAAAAGTGCTTAATCTCTGAAAAGATGTACTTTTGAAAGGTGATATTGCAAGTGTGCTTTTGGATAATGCAAGTTTCAAGAGCAGTTAAAACCTCTTGATGTTTACTGTAATCAATTCTGCCTTTAGCAAGACCTACTGCTGTAAGAGGTCCTTTTTTAGAGTATGCTGATTGCTGCTTTTTAGAAATATTAGTTTTGGCATCTTTCAAGAATTTATCAATAGTTTCTTGATCATTCTTTGGTAGGATCTGAGAGATAATAGCTCTTACTAATTCCATTTGGCGCAAGCCATCAGCTGTTAGTGGCACTCTCTCTAAATTTCTTGAGATCCTATAAACATACTCCTTACCTCTTTTTTCTCTTTCAACATAAGCTCCAATCACAGTAGATAACTTATCAAATAATCTTGTTACGGTTTGAGTAGAGCAATTTAACTTAGCTTTTAATTCAGAGGTGGTTACCTCTCCATTTGGTTTCATGGAGTCTATGAGAATTAAAAACATTGAAAGTAGTTTTTCGTCAGCTTTAGCTTCATCTAACTTTTGAGGCATGAGTCATTCCTAAGTTTACAGTCTCTTTTTGAGCATTATAAACAATCAGGAATAATTTGTAAGACTAAATCTATTAAGGTATTTGATAGTCTCAATATATTTAGGATCTTTTGATAAAATTGCAAATAGAAGGAGCTGACTATGTGTGTTGATCTAAATAAGTTATCTACAGGAATTTCAAATTTTGAGGATTTGATTTTAAAGAACAAAATCTACGTTGATAAAACAAAAGTTATTTATCAATTATCTCAAAATTCTGACAGACCACTGTTGTTTACAAGACCAAGACGTTTTGGAAAAAGCTTACTAGTATCAACCTTTGAGTATTTGTTTAAGCAACAGTTAGACTTATTTAAATCGTTAGCAATTTATAAAAGTTGGCAAGATACTAACTCGTACAAAGTAATTCGTTTAGATTTCTCACTTACTAAAGCTGAAAATGAAAAACTCTTTAGCTTAAAGTTTAAAGAGCTCTTAAGACGTCAATTTGAGAAATTAAATATTCAAGTAAGTGAACCGTTGTCAGGCTTGCCTGAAGATTACTTTTTAAATTTTGTTGACAAGTGTAAAACAGGTGAAATCGTATTACTTGTAGATGAGTATGATGCACCTTTAACTTACTTAATGGAAAACAAAACAGAATTTGAAGCGGTTAGAAATCGTTTAAGTTGCTTCTATGACACTGTAAAGTCCTACCAAAACAAATTTAGATTTTTGTTTATCACAGGTGTCACAAGATACAAAAATACTAGTATCTTCAGTGCCTCTAACAATCTTCTAGATATTTCTACAAGCTATGAATATGGTGCTTTGTTAAGCTTTACCAAAGAAGAAATAGATACCTACTTTAAGCCTTATATTGCCAACGCTGCTTCAAGATTAAACTGTACTCAAGAAGATGTGTACGATAATTTAAAGAATTATTATGACCATTACTGCTTTGAAAAAACAGCTTCTGTACATGTCTACAACACTTGGTCTATTTTAAATTTCTTTGCAAATGTTGGTAATGGCAATGCCTTTGAATCCTATTGGGGAGATACAGGTGGCTTTTCAACTTTAGTTGCAAATTTCATGGCAAAGCAAACTAAGTTTGAAGAGCTCAAAGCTTGTAGTGTAGAGCTTTTACAAAAGTTTTCCTGTGAAGATGACAATTTAATTGAGCTTGATTTTGATACTCTAAATATGGCTTCAAATCCTATGGACATGGATACAAGAGTATTGATGTTTCAAGCTGGATACTTGTCTATAAAACGCCAATTAGGTGGTATAGGCTATTTTGGTATACCAAATCTTGAAATTAAAAAGCTCTTAAACAAGATCTTCTTTAACAAGGTCTATCTGCCAAGTTTAACCGAGGATATAAGATCTGTATATCAAGACAATATTACCAAGTTGTCGATTGTGAAAGCCTGCATTGAGCACAGTCTTGAAAAGTTTGTAGACTACTTTAACTTAATTGCTAATACTACATCCTATCAAGCTAACTTTTTTGATAATGAGTGTACGATAAGAGATTTAATCTACATGATTGTGTTAGACAAAGGCTTTGATTGCTCTATTGAGAAAACAAGTGCTAAAGGACGTAGCGATTTAGAACTTATCTATAATCAAGATAGATTTGTATTTGAGTTTAAGGTTGCCAAATCTGACAGTGAAATTGAAAGCAAACTAAACCAAGCTATAGAGCAAATTAAGAGTAAAGATTATGGCTTAACTTTACCTTTAAAAAATACTTATAGATATGCTCTTGTTTTTTCAAAAACTCAAAGACAAATAGTTGCATCACGTCAATTAGATAAAGCTTAAAAGACTCTTGCTTAAGATAGAGCGCGAATAACGCTTAAACCCTTTAAAAAATAGTATTTTTTGGTACAATATAGCCAAATTTTTTATCGAAAATACAATTATGCAAGAATCTATTTTACGTAAATTAGAAGCTCTAGTAGAGCGTCATCAAGAAGTTGAGCAATTACTAAGCCAAGCAGATGTAATTGCAGATCAAGATAAATTCAGAGATTTAAATCGTGAGTACTCACAGTTACAAGTAACTGTAACTACCTATAAAGAGTACACCACAGCAGTAGCAGATCTTAAAGAGATGGAGCTAATGCTAAATGGTGATGATCTTGATATGCAAGAGATGGCTCGTGAAGAAATTGAGCCTACTCGTGAAAAAGTAGCTCACTTAGAGCATGAATTACAGTTGTTATTATTACCTCATGATAAGAGAGATGATTGTAACTGCTTCTTAGAAATTCGTGCTGGTACTGGTGGTGATGAAGCTGCTTTATTTGCTGGCGACTTATTTAAGATGTACACCCACTATGTTGAGTCTAAAGGTTGGAATCTTGAGGTGGTTTCAATGTCTGAAGGCGAAATGGGTGGTTACAAAGAAATCATTGCTAAGATGTCAGGTGAAGGCGCTTACGGTTATATGAAGTTTGAGTCAGGTGGTCACCGTGTACAACGTGTTCCTGCAACTGAAACTCAAGGTCGTGTGCACACCTCTGCTTGTACTGTAATGGTGTTACCTGAAATTCCACCTGCAGAAGCTCCTGTTATCAATCCAGCTGATTTACGTGTAGATACTTTCCGTGCTTCAGGTGCTGGTGGTCAGCATATTAACAAAACCGATTCTGCTATCCGTGTAACTCACATTCCAACAGGTATCGTAGTTGAGTGTCAGGACGAGCGTTCACAGCATCAAAACCGTGCTCGTGCTATGGAAGTTCTATACTCAAGATTAGCTCAGATGGAAGAGGATAAGAGAAACGCTCAAGCAACAGAAATGCGTCACAGCATTCTAGCTTCAGGTGCTCGTTCAGACCGTATTAGAACCTATAACTATCCTCAAGGTCGTATCACCGATCACCGTATCAATTTGACTATTTACAGAATTGATGATGTATTAAGTGGTAATCTTGATTTGATCTTAAAACCTGTAATTGAGGAATTTAAGGCAGAGCAGTTAGCTCAAATGGCAACTCAAGGTGCCCTTTAATGCAAATTCGTGAGGCTTTACAACAGGCAAAGCAAATTCTAAAAGCTGCTGCTATTGATACAGCCTCACTAGATGCAAATCTACTCCTATCTCATGTCACATCCTTATCAAAAGTTATGCTCATAGCTCATGATGAGGATGAGTTATCAAAAGAGCAAGAAGATAAGTTTTTCTCTCTAATCAATAAAAGAAAAACAGGCTATCCTATAGCTTATATCTTAGGTTATAAAGAATTCTTTGGACTTCGTTTAAAGGTTACTGAGGATACTTTAATCCCAAGACCTGATACAGAAACTCTTGTTGAAAAAGCTTTAGCTTTTAACCCTCAAGGTAAGGTTCTAGATTTAGGTACAGGTACAGGTGCTATTATCTTAGCTTTAAAATCTGAGCTTAAATCCTCCATTGATGCTTATGCTGTGGATTTGTCTAAAAAAGCTTTAGAAGTTGCTTCTTTTAACAGTCAAAAGCTTAACTTACCAGTTACTTTTATCCAATCAAATTGGTTTTCAAAACTTGGAGATTTGAAATTCTCCATGATTGTATCTAACCCACCTTACATTCAAAAAGACGATATCCACTTAACTCAAACCTCACTTCCTTTTGAGCCAATACAAGCTTTAACCTCTGAGGAGGACGGGCTTTTAGATATTAAACTTATCTGTAAAGAAGCAAAAAAGCACTTAGAGAATGGTGCGCCTCTACTTATTGAACACGGATTTAATCAAGGTGAAAAAGTAAGAGCTATCTTCACAGAGCAAGGCTATAAGAATGTTGCTACTATAAAAGATCTTGGTGGTAACGATAGAGTAACATTTGGCTCATTTTAACAAGCAAAAAAAGCCTTATTTTCTTACTAATGTGTTAAAATTACACAAATAATTATTTAATTGTAAGGAATTGAGAATGACGGATATTTACAGTACTAGTACAAGTAACCTTGGTGCTAGCATCGCACGTACCGGTTATTCTTTAACCACTATTACTCTCAATGAAGGCACTTTAGAAGAGCTTAAAGATATTCTTGAAAAGAAAATAGCTATTAGCCCTGAAGTGTATAACAATTCATCAATCGTTATTGATGTTGCCAATGTAAACTTTTTGCATGAGCTAGACTTTAAAGCTATGCAAGCTTTGTGCAGAGAGTATGGTGTCTTTCTAATAGGTCTATCAGGTGTTATCAATGAAGACAGAGCAAAGACTTTGTCTGATATGAATATACCTATCGTAAACTCTACTAAATTTGCTAGAATGCGTGAGGAGAATTTTAAGCCACGCATTATTACTAAGACTGTAGAAGTTAAAGTTCCTGTACAAATTAAAGTACCATATGAAGTTCGTGTTGCAGAGCCTTTGATGGTCATCAATCGCAATTTGCGCTCTGGTGATTTAATCTCTGCACCAAATAATTCTGTTTTAGTAATTGGTAATGTAGCAAGTACTGCCAGAATTATTGCCTCACATAATATTATTATCTTAGGTGATCTCCACGGTGATGTATTAGCTGGAGCTCCTAAAGGACAGGATACTAAAGGTTATCCTAGTGGTATGATTTATGTAAGTGGCTTATTTGAACCAAGTTTAGTTGCAATCTCTGCTCAATATCAAACCGCAGATGATCTAGAGTGCAATCACAAATTACAAGGCATTTATGGTAGTCGAGGTGGTATTAAAGTAACCCTTACTAACGATATGCTAAACTATACAAAACTAAAAGTTTTTTAAAATGTTCTCATAAAGGAAATCAAGATGTCAGAACAAGAAATTAAGAAAGACAATACAGAAGTAGAAGCAAAAGAAGAAAAGAAAGAAGAGCAAACCAAAGATGCTGAAAAGGCAAAAGAGACTGAAGCTAAAGTAGAGAAAGAAGCTGATGTTGATGAAAATGGTTTGAGCAAAGCTCCTTTTAAGAACTTACACGTAATTGTAGTAACCTCAGGTAAAGGTGGTGTAGGTAAGACCACTTCTTCAGCTGCCATTGCAACTGGTATTGCAAGAAAAGGTCACAAGACTGCAGTTTTAGATTTCGATGTGGGCTTACGTAACCTAGATTTGATCATGGGCTGTGAGCGCCGTGTAGTATATGACTTCATCAATGTTATTCAAGGTGAAGCAAAGCTAAACCAAGCTTTAATTAAAGACCGTCATGTAGACAACTTATACGTATTACCAGCTTCTCAAACTAAAGATAAAGATGCACTTACTTTAAAGGGCGTTGAGGCTGTATTCCGTGAGTTAGACGACATGAACTTTGAGTATGTTGTTTGTGATAGTCCTGCAGGTATCGAAGCTGGTGCTTTAATGGCTTTATACTTTGCTGATGAAGCTATTGTAACCACCAACCCAGAAGTATCTTCAGTTCGTGACTCTGACAGAATCATTGGTATCTTAAATGCTAAGTCTCGTCGTTCTGAGCTTGAGATGGAGCCTGTAGCTGCTAAGTTACTTCTAACTCGTTATGTTCCAAGCCGTGTAAAGAAAGCAGAGATGCTATCAGTTGAAGATGTTCAAGAATTATTAACTATTCCTTTATTAGGTGTAATTCCTGAGTCTGCTGATGTATTAAAGGCTTCAAACTCTGGTAATCCTATCATCTTAGATGAGGCTTCAGATGCTGGTAAGGCTTATGAGGACGCAGTTGAGAGATTACTAGGTAAAGAAGTTCCACTACGTTTTACCACCGAGAAGAAAGGTCTTTTTGGTAAGATTTTTAAGAAATAATTTAGGAGGTTAGTATGTCATTTTTAAAAACTATCTCCGAAGCAATTTTTAAGGATAAGTCTGAGACTTCAGCTGTATCTGCAAAGCAACGTTTACACCTTGTTTTGATTAACGATAGAGCAGGACGTGAAGCTCCTGACTATATGCCAAAATTACGCCAAGAGATTTTTGAAGTGTTAAAGAAGTACATCAAAATTGATTCTGAGGCTGATGTTGAGTTCAATATCGCTAATAAAGAAAACACTTCTATCATGGAAATGTCTGTGTCTTTAGATAAAAAAGAAGACGAACAGTAATTCCCAAATCTAATCTTAATTGATCGGCTTTTAGCCGATCAATTATTGAACATCAAAAATACCTCTTGTTAATAATTCTCATCATAGTAAAATCAATTCCATCAAAGTTAAAGTTGTTTTCACTTTGATTCAATAATAAGTGCTCAAGGCACAGTCACATAACAAGGATTAGCTATTATGGATAACTTCTTACAAAAATTACCTTCTTTTGTACGCATTTGGTTATTTGAGTACATTAAGAAATTTGCAACCATTCAAGGTCGTGCTACCCGTGCTCAATACTGGTATAGCGCTCTTTGCGTATTCATTGTAAACGCAGTATTAGGAATTCTAGGTATTATTCCATTTGTTGGTGTGCTTTTTGATATCATTTCATTTGTATTTGGTCTTGCATGCATTGTACCTAACATCACCCTTACTGCACGTAGATTACACGATGTAGGCTTATCTGCACTATGGATCGTTTGGTATATCTTAGCTTTAGTTGTTATTACAGTTTTAGGCTTAATCTTTACAGGTATTGCAGCAGGTGCAGGTTTACCAGGTTTTGCTTATCTTGGTATTGGCATTCTTGTTATTGGTTATATTGCATCTTTAGTGGTATGGCTTGTATTCATGGTTAAACCAAGCAATGAAGGCGCTAATAAGTTCGGTGAGCCAGCTGAGATTAAGGAATTGAGTTCCTTCAGCATCAAAGCTGAATAACTCTTTTGTTAGTCAAAAATAAAACCGTGCTTGCCACGGTTTTATTTTTGGATCTTCTAAACTTGCTCAAAATGCACGCAGTTTATTGATTCAAAGATAGCAATGTAGCTGTATATAGTTTTACCTTCAAATTCAACCGCTTTCTTATAGCAGTTAATCTGCTCTGTAGCTTCAGCAATTTTCTCTTGTAAGATATTTGGATGCTGTTGAGCTTTAGCTTTGCTAAAGTATTTAAACTCAAATAGGTAATAGGTTCCTTTTCGATTATCAACAACTAAATCTGCAAACTTTTCACCTACCATTGGTACTGTAAGTTTCTGCTCTGTGTTTACAGCTAACATCTTTAAGTCTTCA
>CACZXZ010000015.1 GCA_902785325.1 uncultured Succinivibrio sp.
ATTAAAGCAGAATTCCTTTGATTTAACCATGAAAGATTTAGATACCCTTGAATGCATTAAGGATGGTGACAATATTATTCCAACCACCAACCTGCTACAACGCCACGACAATCTATTTAAAGCAATGGGAATTGATCCTATCGATTTAAGAAACTCTAAGTTAAAGCAGGGTTGCCTTGAAGATGGCTTTGGTGACTAGCTATAACGATGCAACTGTATTGGGTAGTGTAAGATTAAAACCGAGATCTTAGGGAGGTAAAACAGACAACGCACACTTGGTAGCAGAGTAGGGAAGTTTTTTGTGATTGCAAAAATTGGAGGCTATAAAAACGAAAAAACCACAAAATCCTGCGATTTGTGGTCATGGTAGCTATGACTGGAATCGAACCAGTGACCTCAGCATTATGAGTGCCGCGCTCTAACCAACTGAGCTACATAGCCACTATAAATGGCTGGGGTACTAGGATTCGAACCTAGGTAATGGCGGAATCAGAATCCGCTGCCGTACCACTTGGCGATACCCCAATATTATCAAACTCACTTTATGGTATGGCAGGGGTACCTGGACTCGAACCAGGGAAATGGCGGGATCAAAACCCGCTGCCTTACCACTTGGCTATACCCCTATTTAGTGTCTTTAATGTTTGACAACGTGGACACATTATAAGGAAGTTTTTTTTATTGTCAACAAAATTCTCACTATTTTTTTTAACAAAAGATTTAAAAACTTCTAAAATCGCTTATAAATGCTTTGTTTTCTCAAACCTTTTTTTGAGTTTAAATGAGGCATTTGATCTGGTTTTAAGGTTGATCTTGAAAATACTGTGAATAGTTTTAAAAAGAGATGGTAGTTTTAAGTTAACTTTCGCAAGGTTCTGTTAACTTGATTAGATCTTTTGAGCAAAAAAAAAGTTCGCATTGCGAACTTCCGATTGGTTGCGGGGGCAGGATTTGAACCTACGACCTTCGGGTTATGAGCCCGACGAGCTACCGAACTGCTCCACCCCGCGTCAAATTGTGTGCATATGATATAGTTTGAACTTTACTATGTCAAGCAAAATTGTGATTAAAATTAAAGTTTTTTAAAATCGCCTTTAATATCAATAAGATATAAAGGCGATGGCTATATCATAAGAAGCTTAAACTACTATTGATTGATGTGAGCTTCTTCTTGAGCGACACGTAATAACTCGTTTAGACCAACCTTTGATCTAGTCTTTTCGTCAACACGCTTTACGATAATAGCGGTATATAAAGAGTACTTGCCATCCTTTGAAGGTAAGTTACCAGCAACTACAACAGAGTAAGGTGGGATACGACCGTAAGAGATTTCACCTGTGGTTCTATCATAAATTCTTGTAGATTTACCTAAGAATACACCCATTGAAATAACAGAGCCTTCACCAACGATAACGCCTTCAACAACTTCAGAACGGGCACCAATGAAGCAGTTATCTTCAATGATGGTAGGACCTGCTTGAACTGGCTCTAGCACACCACCGATACCAGCACCACCTGCGATATGAACATTCTTACCAACTTGAGCACAAGAACCAACTGTTGCCCAAGTATCTACCATGGTACCTGAACCTACGTGAGCACCGATATTAACAAAAGAAGGTAAGCAAATAGTATTAGGCTCTAAGAAAGCACCTTTACGAACAACGCAACCTGGGCAAGCACGGATGCCAGCTTTAGCAAATTTCTCTGCATCCCAGCCATCAAACTTTAGTGGAACCTTATCATAGAAAGCACCACCTGGAACCTCTGTTAGGAAATTGTCTTGGATACGGAAAGATAGCAATACAGCCTTCTTGATCCACTGATTTGTTACCCAATCACCATCTTTTTTCTCAGCAACTCTAACTACACCAGCATCAAGAGCTTCAATAACTTCATTGATAGCTGATTTTACTTGTGGGGTTACAGTCTGTGAGTTGATATTAGCGCGATTTTCAAAAGCATCCTCAATGATTGGTTGCAAATCTAAAACTGACATTTAAATCTCCTATTGCACAAATATGCTAGCCATCTAAAGCAGCTTTAAGTGCTGCACTAAGTTCCTCTTTTTTAGATGGAGCTAAAGGTAAACCGTTCACATCGGTAATTGCAAAGAAGTCATCAGCTCTTTCACCTGTGGTGGTAATTCTTGCTGCTCTAATTAAACAATCTAAGCTACCGAGTGTTATGCCGATTTTAGCTAATAGACCTTGCCTGTCAAGCGTAGAGATTTCAAGGTTAGTTTGCTTTTTGGACATATTTTCGAGGAAAGAAATCTTAGTTGGGATCTCAAAAATCTGTCGTGTGGAAGCTGATATATCAAGGGTTTGTGAGTGATCGTCTAGACCTGCGATAATTGCCTTTCTAAGGTTGTTTAGACGGTCATGATCAAGTGGCATGCCTTTTTTGTTTTGGAACATAATTGTGCACAATGCATGAAAATTGTGCGTGATAAATACCTGTGCACTAAAAACGTTCAACTGCTTAATAGCCATGGTTCTAGCGATGTTTCCAAACACCATTGGAGTGTTACTCTTGTAGTAAACCATAAGCTCTGTACCTACATTTGGCTTTTGTGAAAATAGGATTAGAGGAGCTTCGCTATTAGTAAATCTTAAGATGTTACGAGCATGCCAGCTGATGTCTTCTGCTTGATAGTGATTTAGGTACTCAATAGGGAATTGACGTAAGTATTTTAAGACTTTGTCTTTAGATAGATCATGAGTTAATTCAAGCACCTTCTCTTGTCTTGATAGAGCTTGTACCTGCATGCTCTTAGCAATATCAGTACCTTCATTGCTCAAGGCATATTTGGTAGCTTGATAAAGCTGCCTGAAGATATTGTCGGTCCAAGAATTCCAAACATTGTCATTTGTCGCACTGATATCAGCTACAGTTAAGCAATATAAAAGATTTAAATGTTCTTCATCTTTTACATAGTCTGCAAAGTTATTGATAACCTCTAAATCGGTGATATCACGTCTTGTTGCAGTGGTATTAAACTGTAAGTGAGAAGCTACAAGCCAGGAGATAGTTTTAGTTTGGTATTCGTTGTAATTGTGTAATCTGCAAAAGGATTCAGCTTCTTTAGCTCCTTTGCTAGCGTGATTACCACCACGGCCTTTGGCTATATCGTGTAAAAAGGCTGCGGTAATAAGTAGTTCTGGCTCTGAAATCTTTTTGAAGACTACTTTAAATAATTGGTAGATAGGCTCTTTGTTATGTGCAAGATTATAGATGTTCTTAATTACACGTACCGAGTGCTCATCTACACTGAATAAGTGGAATCTATCAAATTGAGCTAGACCTTCAATTTTAGCCCATTGAGGGAAGTAGCTTGAGAGTACACGAGTTTCGTGTAAGAGTGAGAATACTATTGGTGAGCGGTCAATATTCTGCAGTAACGCTCTAAACTTCTTACGACAAGTTTCATTAGTAATTAGATAGTCGCTAAGCTCACGTCTACCTTCACGCAAAGCGCGCAAGCAATTAACGTGGATCTTTTTGATATCAGAGTGAGAGCCGATAGTTAAAAACAAGTCTAGAATTTTGTGAGGATCGTTTTTAAACAACTCATGATCGATGACATCGATGTACTCACCCTTTTGTACAAAGGAGTTAGTTAAAAAGATCGGCTCCTCATAATTAGGACCAACATAGCCTTTGATATTTAAGGCAACTTGTTGCAATAAGATGTTGTTAAGCTCGCGTACACGATTGAAGATCCTAAAAAGATCACGCATCATGCTTTCAACAGGCTCATTACCTTCATCGCCATAGCCTAAAAGTGAGGCTACATTTTTTTGGAAATCTAGTCTTAGGATATTAGAGTTAGAGTTGCAGTGCACCGCAAATCTTACATCCCATAAAAAGTCTCTGCAGGCTAAATATTCCTCATATTCAGATTTGGTAAGTAAACCTACTTCACATAGATCAGCATTACAGTGAGCATGATAAATCTTTATAGCAAGCCACTGCATGATATGCAGATCACGAAGACCACCTGGGGAATTTTTAACATCAGGCTCTAGGGAATATACCGTATCTCTAAAGGAGTGGTAACGCTTGTTTTGCTCATCAATCTTAGCTTCAAAAAACTTCTCATCGTCCCAAAAATCGTCATTTTCAAGTACGGTGGTAAGCTCCTCATAGGTGTCTTTTGCACCTGCAATAAAGTGAGTTTCTAAAAGATTGGTGATGATGGTTAGATCTTCACGTGAGGCTAAAACGGTTTCTTTGATGGTTCTTACAGAAGTTCCTAAATCAATTTTTAAGTCCCACAAAAAAGAAACAAATTGCTCAATTTTAGAGGTTTCTTCAGGGGAAATCGCTTCTTCATTTGAAACAATAAGTAAATCAATATCTGATTCTACAAATTGCTCATTTCTACCAAAACCGCCTACAGCCACTAAAGCTAAATTAGGAAAAGTATCTAACTCAAAATGAGACCAAATGTTACTTAAAAAAGCATCAAAACTTTTGGTTTCATCTTGTAATAAGTTTGAGACTTTAAAGCCTTTTAAAAAGCAATTTTTACGATACTCTTTATAGGTTTGTATAAGTTGTCTGCCTTGTTTGACATCATACAAGTCTAAATGAGGATCTTTAAAAGGATAACTTTTTGCAACGTCACTGGTGATTACTTTTCTTGGAGTTACAATCGTCTCAAACATATGTGGATCCTAAAACAGCTAGTTGCTAATAATGCGAGGGAAGTCCTCATCCTTTCTTAAAGTTAATACTTCAACACCATCTTTAGTAACTAAAAGAGTGTGCTCGTATTGAGCTGAAGGTTGCTTATCAGCTGTAGTTACAGTCCAACCATCTTTTCTGTTAACTTTAACCTTGTAGGTACCAGCGTTAATCATAGGCTCGATAGTAAAGCACATGCCTTCTTGAATGATGAGGTTGTAGTTATTCTTGTAGTGTAATACTTGAGGATCTTCATGGAAGCCTGAACCAATACCATGACCACAGTAATCACGCACAATAGAAAAGCCTGCTTTATCAGCAATCTTTTGAATAGCAGCACCAATGTCTGCTAAGTTAGAGCCAGGTCTTACAGTTCTAATAGCTGCATACATAGCTTCTTGAGCACATTTACATAATTGCTCATTACGAGGTGAGGTTCTACCTACAATATACATGCGGGAGCTATCACCATAGTATTTGTCTTTAAGTACAGTTACATCGATGTTTACAATGTCACCTTCACGTAGTTTGTGGGGACCTGGAATACCGTGGCAAACCACTTCGTTAACACTGATGCAAGTAGCTTTAGGGTAACCTTGATAACCAAGATCTGCACTTACAGCGTTTTCTTTAGTCTGAATGTACTCATTCATGATGTTATCAAGCTCTTCTGTAGTAACACCTGGTACTACATAAGGTTCAATCATTTCAAGTACACGAGCTGTAGCGGCACCAACAATTCTTAATTTCTCAATTTCACTTGGGGATTTTAATGTAATATCCATAATTTACTTCCTTGTTTAATAAGCTAATTATATATGTTTTTTTAGCTTTGTTCAGACTTAAAACATGTATGTAAAAATTTTTCTTTAAGGAGCCGTAAAATTTTGGCGTTTTCATGATAAAATAGCGTGCCTTTTGTGTGGGTACACAAAGGTGTGAAATCAACTTATTGATTCCACTTAAATTATTGTTGAAAACACACACTGTTTTGACAACGTCCTAACTTGGGTGCTACTTAAAGTAGTTGGTTAGACGGAACAGTGGAGGCATAACCCATTAAATAGAGGATTAAATCTATGTCAACCATCACTATGCGCGATATGCTACAAGCTGGCGTTCACTTCGGTCACCAAACTCGTTACTGGAACCCTAAGATGAAGCAATACATCTTCGGTGAGCGTAATGGTATTCATATCATCAACCTAGAGAAGACTGTTGAGTGCTATGAGTCAGCTTTAAACTTCCTAAGCAGCACTGTTGCTCACAAGGGTAAAGTTTTATTCGTAGGTACAAAGCGCGCAGCTAGCGAGAAAGTAGGCCAAGCAGCTACCGAGTGTGGTCAGTTCTATGTTGATCACCGTTGGTTAGGTGGTATGTTAACTAACTGGAAGACCGTTCGTCAGTCAATCAAGCGTCTAAAGGATCTTGAGACTCAATCACAAGACGGTACTTTTGACAAGTTAACTAAGAAAGAAGCTTTATTACGTACTCGTGAACTTGAGAAGTTAAACCGTTCATTAGGCGGTATCAAGGACATGGGCGGTCTACCAGATGCATTATTCGTTATCGATGCTGATCTTGAGCACATTGCTGTTAAGGAAGCTAACAACTTAGGTATTCCTGTAGTAGCAGTTGTTGATACTAACTCAAATCCAGACGGCGTTGATTATGTAATTCCTGGTAACGACGACGCTATCCGTGCTGTTGAGCTATATTTAAAGGGCGCTGTTGAGTCAATCAACGCTGCTCGTGCTGATGCAGTTCAAAAAGAGAAAGATGCTAAGGCTCAAGCTGAAGCAACTGCACAAGAAGCTCAAAAGGCTGAATAAGTTTTCGGTCAATTATAAAAATGCAATTTTGTTAAAAGTTGCATAAGAGAAAATTTTAAGGCCGGTTTTACCGGCCTTTAACAGATTAAGAGGAATAAAACATGGCTACAATTACTGCTGCTATGGTTAAAGAGTTACGTGACGCTACTGGCGCAGGTATGATGGATTGTAAGAAGGCTTTAGTTGCTGCTGACGGTAACATGCAAGCTGCAATCGATGCAATGCGTAAGAGCGGTGCTGCTAAGGCTGCTAAGAAGGCTGGTCGTACAGCTGCTGAAGGTATCATCACTGTTGCTCAAGCTGGTAAGAAAGTTGTTCTAGTTGAAGTTAACTCAGAGACTGACTTCTGCGCTAAGAACGCTGAGTTCGTAACTTTTGCACAAAAAGTTGCTGACACCGCTTTAGCAAACAACATCAGCGATGTTGAAGTATTAAAGAACACTCAATTAGATGGTCAAACCGTTGCTGAAGGCTTAACCGCTTTAGTTGCAAAGATTGGTGAGAACCTACAATTACGTCGTGTTGCTTTAGTTGAAGCAAAAGACGACGAGACCATCGGTCTATACGTTCACTCAAACAAGAGAATCGGCGTTGCTGTAGTTCTAAAGGGTGGCGACGAGACTATTGCTAAGCACGTTGCTATGCACGTATGTGCTTCTAAGCCAGATTTCGTACATCCTGAGGATGTATCAGCTGAGGTTGTTGAGCACGAGCGTCAAGTTCAAATCGAAATCGCTATGAAGTCAGGCAAGCCACAAGCTATCGCTGAGAAGATGGTTGAAGGCCGTATGAAGAAGTTCACTGGCGAAGTTTCTTTAACTGGTCAGCCATTCGTTATGAACCCAGAAATCACTGTAGGTCAAATGCTTAAGGAAGCTAAGGCTGATGCAGTTTCATTCGTTCGCTACGAAGTAGGCGAGGGTATTGAGAAGCAAACAGTTGATTTTGCTGCTGAAGTTCAAGCTCAAGTAGCTGCCGCTCAAAAATAATTAGCGGAGTTTTAAATGTCTTCAGAGCAAATGAATAAAGCACGTAGAATTCTACTTAAGATCTCTGGTGAGGCTTTAAGTGGAGAAGGTGGTTTCGGTATTGATCCACAAGTACTTTCTAATACTGCTAAGGCTATTAGAAATGTACAAAACCAAGGTGTACAAACCGTTTTAGTTATTGGCGGTGGTAACATCTTCCGTGGTGCAGCATTACAAAAGGCAGGTTTTGATAGAGTAGCAGGTGACCAAATGGGTATGCTTGCAACTATCATGAACGGTCTTGCAATGCGTGAGGAATTAAAAGCTCAAGGTGGTCATTGTGTACTTATGAGTGCTTATGGCATTCCATCTATGACTACTCAATACAGTGCAACTCTAGGTAGAGAACTTTTAGATCAAGGTCATTCTCTAATCGTAGCAGGTGGTACTGGTGCTCCATTCTTTACAACTGATACTGCTGCTGTATTACGTGCAATTGAACTTCAGTGCTCTGAAGTATTAAAAGCTACTAAAGTTGATGGCATATACACAGCTGATCCTGTAAAAGATCCTAGTGCAACTAAGTTTGATAAATTAACCTTTGATGAGGTTATTCAAAAGCAGTTAGAAGTAATGGATCTTACTGCCTTTGCACTAGCACGTGAACACCATATGCCAATTAGAGTATTCTCTATGAATAAAGAAGGTGCCTTTGATAAAGCCGCATTAGGCCACAATGAAGGTACTGTAGTAAGCGATTAGGAGTCGATTTATGTTAAAAGACGTTCAAAACAATGCAGATACACGTATGGCTAAAGCTTTAGAAGCTTTAGACGGTCGCCTATGCAAGATCCGTACAGGTCGTGCACAACCTGCTTTGCTTGATGGCATCATGGTTGATTACTATGGTTCTCCAACTCCATTGCGTCAAGTTGCACAAGTAAACGTAGAAGATGCTCGTACCTTAAAGTTAAGCGTTTTTGATAGAAATGCTATCAAAGCAGTTGAAAAGGCTATTCAACAATCAGATTTAGGTTTAAACCCTGTAGTTGCAGGTGTTGAAATCCGTGTTCCACTACCACCTTTAACCGAAGAGCGTCGTAAAGATCTTGTTAAGGTTGTAAAGGGCGAAGTAGAGCAAGCTAAAGTTGAAATCAGAAATATCCGTCGTGATGCTAACGATAAGATCAAGGCTTTACAAAAGGATAAGCAAATTTCTGAAGATGAGCAGCGTTCAGGTGAGGAGAAGATCCAAAAAGCTACTGATGCTGCAATTAAGAAAGCAGATGAGTTATTAGATGCAAAGCAAAAAGAGTTAATGGAAATTTAATTAACCCTTATGCAAGATCTAGCTATTAAATCGGGGAGCCTTGTCGCTCCTCGACATCTGGCCATCATTATGGATGGAAATGGTCGTTGGGCACAAATGCGTGGCAAGCAAAGAGTATTTGGCCACAAAGAAGGTGCTAACGCCGTTAGAAGAGTCATAACCGCAAGTGCGAAAATGGGAGTTAAGGAATTAACTCTTTTTGCGTTTTCTAGTGAGAATTGGAAAAGACCAAAGCTTGAAGTCAGTGCTTTGATGACTTTATTCTCTGAATATATTAAAAAAGAAGCAAATGCTTTAAAAGAGAATGGCATTCGTACTAGAATCGTGGGTGACAAAACCAAGTTCTCTAAATCTCTCCAAGAGCAAATTTCCAAAGTCGAAGAATTAACCAAAGATTGCAATGTGATGCAATTAAATATTGCTGCGAACTACGGTGGCAGATGGGATATTCTCGATGCATTTAAACAAATCATTACTAAAAATTCACAGGGATTGCTAAATTTAAATGAACTAAATGAAGATTTAGTCAGTCAAAATCTTTGTGTGCCATCAGATGTAGATTTAATGATTAGAACTGGTGGTGAAAAACGTATTAGTAACTTTTTATTATGGCAGGCAGCTTATGCTGAATTGTATTTTTCTAATACTTTATGGCCTGACTATGATGAAGATGATCTAAAAGAAGCTTTCCAATTCTTCTCAACCCGTGAGCGTAGATTTGGCATGACTTCAGCTCAAGTTCAAAATAAGGATCCTAACAATGCTAACTAGAATTTTAACTGCTATTGTTTTAATAGCAGCTGTATTAGCATGGCTATTTATTGCTGATTACCCAATTTATGCTATTGGTACATTATTTATGTTCGCAGTAGGCGCCTATGAAATGGGACCACTGATTGGCTTTAAAAGCAAATTAACCTTTTTAGCTATTGCAACAATAGTAATTACACTATTGTTTGTTGTTCTAGAGCCAAGTAACTTTGTGCTAAATATTCCAGAAAGTGCTAAGTTTATTGTAGCTTCAGGCCTTATTGTATGGTTAGGCTCAATTCCTTTATTACTTAAATTCCCACATGATACTAAATGGCATGATTACAAAGCATTTAGCACAGTGATTGCATTATTGATGCTAGTGCCATTTGCTATTGGCTTATTGATTTTACGTGCTAATCAATATCCTTTAGATAAAAACTCAGGTGCTTATCTAGTATTGAGCGTGATGGCTTTAGTGTGGTGTGCTGATTCTGGTGCTTATTTTTGTGGCAGATTCTTTGGTAAACACAAGATGCTACCTAATGTAAGCCCTAAAAAGACTCTAGAAGGTCTAGCAGGCGGTATTATCATTGCTCTAGTTGGCATGTTCATCTTTATGAAACTAGATTTCTTTGGTACCTATGCAAATAATCCTACAGCTTTAACTATTGCCTCAGTTGCAACTATCATCTTCTCTGTAATTGGTGATTTAGTTGAGAGTATGTTCAAGAGAATTGCAGGCATTAAAGATTCAGGCAAAATCTTCCCAGGTCACGGTGGCATGCTAGACAGAATTGATTCACAGCTTGCTGCTATTCCTGTATTTTTAACTGTGTACTTTATTGCTAATGGAGAGTTATTTTAGTTATGCGTAGTGTATCCTTACTAGGTGCTACTGGTTCAATTGGTAGCTCAACTTTAGATGTAATCAGAAGACACAAAGATGAGTTTAAGTTACATGCTATTGCAGCTTGTAAGTCAGTAGACAAGACCGTAGGGATCATCAAAGAGTTTAAGCCACAACGAGTAGCTTTATTTGATGAAGAAAGCGCTGTAAAACTAAAAGAAATTCTAAAAGAGAAAAACCTCTATACTGAGGTGTTAGCAGGTGCAGAAGGTGTTGAAGAAATTGCAGGAGATGGTGCCTCAGACATCGTAGTAGATGCTATTGTAGGTGCAGCAGGTTTAAAACCAGTACTTGCCGCGGTAAAAACAGGCTGTGTGATTGCACTTGCAAATAAAGAAGCCCTGGTAATGTCAGGTAAAATCTTTTTTGAGCAAGTAAAAAAATACGATGCTAAGGTATTGCCCGTAGACAGTGAGCATAGTGCTATCTTCCAATGCTTACCTTATGAAGCTCAAGAGAATTTAGGTTACTGCAATCTAAAAGCTGCTAACGTGAATAAGATTTTATTAACAGGCTCAGGTGGTCCTTTTAGAGAGCTTCCACTTGATAAATTAAAAGACGTTACTGCAGCTCAAGCTATAGCTCATCCTGTTTGGTCTATGGGACCTAAGATCTCTGTAGATTCAGCTACCATGATGAATAAAGGCTTAGAATTTATTGAAGCAAGATATTTATTTAATGCCACCGATGAGGATGTACAGGTAGTAATTCACCCTCAATCAGTAATTCATTCTATGGTGTCTTATAAAGACGGTGCTGTATTAGCACAACTTGGTAATCCTGATATGAGAACTCCTATTGCAGTAGCTTTAGGCTTCCCAGAGAGAATTGCATCAGGCGTTGAGCCTATCGATTTTACAAAAGTTGGCACTTTAACCTTTACAAGTCCTGATTTTAATCGTTATCCTTGTTTAAAACTTGCAATGCAGGCAAGTAAATCAGGACAAGCTGCCACCACTGCTTTAAATGCTGCTAATGAAGTTGCTGTAGCAGCTTTTTTAAAGGAGCAAATAGCATATCTTGATATTGCTAAAGTAGTAGATGGCGTATTACAAAAGATTGAAACAGCAGAATTAACTGAGATTGAGCAAGTATTAGAGCTTGATAGCAAAGCAAGAACAATCGCACAAAAGATTATTGGAGAGCTTTAATGATTGATGCTTTAGGTGGCCTTTTTTATTTTCTAATTGCTTTAGGCATCTTAGTTACCATCCACGAGTTTGGTCATTTTATTGTGGCAAGAGCTTGTGGCGTTAAAGTATTACGTTTCTCAATTGGCTTTGGTCCAATTCTATTTAAGCGTACTGCTAAAAATGGCTGTGAGTATGCTGTAAGTGCCATTCCACTTGGCGGTTACGTTAAGATGGAAGGTGAAAATGAAATCTTAGAGAAAAACGCACCACTTTCAAAAGACTCTTTTAAAGCTCAAAGCGTATGGAAGCGTGCTTTAATTATCTTTGCAGGCCCCTTCTTTAATATTGTCTTAGCAGTTATTCTACTTACTATTATCAATGTTAATGGTGTGCAAGAGCGCAAAACTATTGTAGGTCCTATTGCTCCAAATTCTGTTGCTTACAACGCAGGCTTTAAAGCTTATGATGAAATTATTGCCATTGATTCACAAGCTGTTTCAAAGTGGAATGATATCTTTTATGAGCTTTTTGATGGTTTTGGAAAAGACAAAGCTCTTTTAATTGATGTAAAGGGCGATTTTGGTAAAGCACAGACTCGTACCTTAGAGTTAAATTTAAAAAATTTAACTATTGAGCGCAATGAAGATCCTATCAATAAAATTGGTTTAACTGTATGTTTTGGTAAAGTAACCAATCAAATTGGACTGATTTTAGAAAATTCACCTGCATCAAAAACTTCATTAGCAGTTGGTGATGAGGTTGTTTCCATCAATGGAATGCAAATTGAATCTTGGTATGACATTCGTGCAGCTATTGAGCAGTCAAATGGAAATGAGCTTTCATTTGTCATTAAAAGAAATGGCAATTTATATTCTCAAAAGGTTACTCCTAAGCTTGAGTATGATAAGAGAACTCATAAATCCCTTCCATTTGTTGGAATCGGTGCAAAGGTAGAAAAGGTTGAAGGTTTATCTTATAAAGTAGAATATGGTCTACTTGATGGCTTTTTTAAAGCTTGTAAAGATAGCGTTGCTATGTCAAAGCTTATTGTTACCTCAGTAACCAAGCTTATTGATGGTACCATCGCAGCAAGTAATATTTCAGGACCTATAGCAATTGCTAAAGGTGCTCAAGAAAGTGCAAGTTTTGGCATAATTGTATTTTTAGGTTTTTTAGCTGCTATTAGTGTAAACTTAGGTATTCTTAATTTATTACCAATACCTGTGTTAGATGGTGGTCAATTATTATTTTTATTGTATGAAGCTATTGCTAGAAAAGAGCCTACTAAAAAGGTTCAGTTAGCTTTAACTTCAATAGGTGCAGGTTTGTTATTTACCCTAATGTTTTTTGCGGTGTTTAACGATATTCTAGGTTTAATGAACTAAATTTACTATTCTATATTAGAATGGCAGTAGATTTTTACTGAATATATACGGTTTAATAAAAATGAATAAATTAAAAACTTTGAGATTAGCTAGTTTAAGCTTAGCTGTAAGCATGGCTTTAGCGCTACCAGCACAGACTTTAGCTCAAAGCTCTGATGTTACCATTTCTGAAATCCAAATTCGTGGATTAAACAGAGTTTCTAAGGGCGCTGTTTTATTAGCTTTACCTGTAAAAGAAGGCGATTTATTAACCAAAGAGAATGTAGCTTTGTCTATGAGACAACTATATGCTACAGGTGATTTTGATGAGGTTAAGCTTTCTCGAGATGGTCAAAAGTTTATTGTTACTGTAAAAGAGAAACCAACTATTGGTAATATTGAGTTCTCTGGTAACACCAACATCAAAGAAGAAGATTTAAAGAAGATCTTAGATCAACAAGGTGTTAGTGCAGGTGATCCTCTAAATCCTCAAAAGTTAAATCAAATAGAAAAATCCTTAGAGGATTTTTACCACTCCTCAGGTATGTATCAAGCTAAAGTAAAAGCTGTAATTACCAATTTACCAAGAAACCGCGCCGACGTTAAGATTGAAATTATCGAAGGTAAGGCTGCTGAAATTGCCCAAATTAACATTGTGGGTAATAAGTCTTTTGATGAGGACGTGTTATTAGCTCACATGGAGCTTCGTGATGATCTTCCATGGTGGAACTTCTTAGGAAGCACTAGATACAACGGTCAAAAATTCCGTGCTGATCTAGAATCTTTAAAGAGCTTCTACATGAACAGAGGTTATGTAAACTTTAAAGTTGATTCTACCTCTGTTGAAGTTACTCCTGATAAAAAGTCAATTTACTTAACCATTGCTATTTCAGAAGGTGAACAGTACACCATTAAGGGAACTTCTTTACGTGGTGATACCTTAAAGTATGGTGCTGAGTTAAAGCAAGCTATCAGTTTAGAAGATGGTGAAATCTATAATCAGCGTCGTATTACTGAAAATGAAAAGATTTTAGCTAGCGTTTTAGGTAAATACGGTTATGCAAACTCTGAGGTTAGAGCATTCCCAACCTATGATGATGCTAACAAGACTGTAACTATTAACTTCAACGTAATTCCAGGTAAACGTATCCACGTTTCACAAGTATTCATTGACGGTAATGATACTACTGATGATACTGTAATTCGTCGTGAACTACGCCAGATGGATGGTTCATGGTTATCCTCAGAAGCTATTGAAGTTTCTAAGGCAAGATTAAACCGTACAGGTTACTTTGAGACTGTAGATGTAACCACAGAAAATGCAGGTTCCACAGACGATACTGTTAACGTAAGAACCAAAGTTAAAGAGCGTCCTACAGGCTCTATTACTGGTGGTATCGGCTTTGGTACAGATTCTGGTTTAACTATTCAAGCTGGTATTTCACAAAACAACCTATTTGGTTGGGGTAAGAGAGCAAATATTTCCTCTTACGAAAATGATTATCGTAAGCACATGGAATTAGGTTTGACTGATCCTTACTTTACCGTTGATAGAGTAAGCTTAGGTGGTCGTATTTATTTAGATAAGTATGACGGTGACGATGATGAGGATGTAGTAGATTACTCAAATGACTCTTACGGTTTATCCTTATCTTTAGGTTATCCATTGAGTGAATCTTGGTTTGTAAGTTACTCTCTAGGTTATGAGAAGAATAAGATTAAGAATAATGGTACTCGCTTCCAGCAAGCGGACTACTTCTTCTCAATGTATGGTGATGTAAACACTCGTACTGTAAATTTAACCGAGTACAAAGTTGGTGTAGATTTATCTCACAACACTTTAGATAAAGGTGTGTTCCCAACTGAAGGTAGCAAGCAGAACTTTGGTATTACCGCAACTACCCCAAATTCAGATGCTCACTACTATAAGGCAATTGCAGAAACCTTCCACTACTTCCCTATTGATACTTATCACGAGTATGTGTTTGCAGTGCGTGGTCGTATCGGTTATGGTGATGGTTATAAAAAGAAGAATGGCATTGAAGAAGTATTACCATTCTTTGATAACTTCTCACTAGGTGGTTCTGAGTGGCTACGTGGCTTTAAGAGAAATTCTATCGGCCCTCGTGCTTTATATCTAACTGCTGATGGTAAATCTTACTATGAATCAGGCAACTCAGTAGGTGGTAACGCTTTCTGGACAGCAACTGCTGAATTTATCGTACCAACTCCACTATTACCAGAAGCCTATAAAAATAGTGTGAGAACCTCCGTATTCTTTGATGCTGGTGCGTTATGGGATACAAATTCTGATAAATATGCAGTTGATTATTCAAGTCCTAGTGAGTATCGTACTTCAGTTGGTATTGCCGTTACTTGGATGTCCCCAATGGGTCCTATTTCCTTTAACGTAGCAAAAGCCGTCAAGAAGTATGACAAAGACGATACAGAACAGTTTAATTTCAATTTAGGAAGTTCATTCTAATTATTGAGGAGTATAAGAATGTTTAAAAAGTTAGCTCTAGCAACCGCATTATCAATGACATTGGTTTCATATCAAGCTCTAGCAGATGATGCTAAGGTAGATGCTCCTAAAACAGCTGCAACTGCACCTAAAGCAGGTGTTAGCATTGCAGTTATCAATTTAAGATACATCATGTCTGAACTTCCTCAAGCTAAAGCAGCTGCAGAGGAGATGAAAAGTCAATTTGGTCCTCGTTCTCAAGAGCTAAAGAGCATTCAAGAGAAAGGTCAAAAGTTAGAGTCTCAACTACAAACTGCTAAGGGTGAAGAAGTTACTAAAATCCAACGTCAGTTAGCAGCTTTAAAGTCAGACTTTGATCTAAAGGCACAAGCTTTACAAGAAGATCAACAAAAGAAAGAGCGTGAGTTTGAAGTTACTTTAGGTAAGTTAGTTCAAACTGCAATTGATAGAATCGCAAAAGAGCGTGGTATTGATGTAGTTCTACGTGGTGAGTCAGTTGTATTTGCAACTGATGCTGTTGATATTTCTAAGGAAGTAATTGAAAGAGCTTCAAAACTTAAGGCTGTAAAGAAAGACGCTAAAAAAGAAGCTAAAGCTAAATAATCCTTAGGTGCATTTATGTTATTAAAAGATATTGCAGCAGCTCTTGAGGCAAAATTAGTAGGCAACGGTGATGTTGAAATTACCCATGTTGCTAATTTAAAAACTGCTAGCGCCAATGAAATTAGCTTTTTGTCAGATCCTAAGTACAGAAGTGTATTAAGTGAGTCAAAAGCTGGCGCTGTTATCGTAAAGGAAGAAGACGTTGAGCATGCTAAATGTCCATGCTTAGTCTTAAAAGATCCTTACGTAGGTTTTGCAAAAGTAGCTCAATTATTAGATACCACACCAGCTATTGCAACAGGCGTTCACAAAACTGCCATTGTTGAAGAAGGTGCTGTTGTAGGTAAGAACGTTGCCTTAGGTCCTAATGTTTATATTCAAACTGGTGCCGTAATTGGTGACAACGTTCAGCTTGGTGCTAATGTTGTTATTGGCAAGAATGCTAAAGTTGGTAACAACACTAAGCTATATCCAAATGTAAGTTTATACCACGATTGCCAAATTGGCAGTGACTGTCTAGTTCAATCTGGCACCGTAATTGGTGGTGATGGCTTTGGTTATGCAAACGAGCGCGGTCAGTGGATTAAAATTCCACAAACTGGTCGAGTAATCATTGGCGATCATGTTGAGATTGGTGCTTGCACCTGTATTGATAGAGGTGCTATTGACGATACTGTTATTGAGAGCAATGTAATTATCGATAACTTATGTCAAATTGCGCACAATGTTCACATTGGCTACGGTACAGCAGTTGCTGGTGGTACTACCTTTGCAGGTTCTGTAACAATCGGAAAATATTGTATAATAGGTGGTACTTCCGTATTTAATGGACACATTACAATTTGTGATGGTGTAACTATCAGTGGTATGTGCATGGTGATGAGATCTATTGATAAACCTGGTATTTATTCCTCAGGTATCCCTGCACAAACTAATAAAGAATGGCGCATTACTGCCGCTAGAACTTTACATATTAACGAAATGTATCATCGTTTATCTTCACTTGAGGATAAAGTTGAGGCATTAGTAAAGAACGACAATAATCAATAAAGGTGAATGACGTGACTGATATTGTAGAAAATCCTCGTACCTTAGATGTTGAAAAGATCATGGATCTGTTACCACACAGATATCCATTTTTAATGGTTGATAGAGTATTAGACTATTCTATTACTGAAGAGCACAAGACCTTAAAGGCTCTAAAGAACATTACCTTTAATGAGCCATTCTTCCAAGGTCACTTCCCAGGCAAGCCAATTTTACCTGGTGTGTTAATTCTTGAGGCTATGGCACAGGCAACTGGTATCTTAGCTTTTACCATGGTTGGTAAGCCAAATGATGGTGAGCTATATTATTTTGCAGCTATTGATAATGCAAGATTTAAGCGTCCTGTAGTGCCTGGTGATCAACTAATTTTAGATGTTGAGTACTTTAAGGAGAAGCGTGGTATTGCTTCTTTCCGTGGCGTTGCAAGCGTTGATGGTAAAGTAGTTTGCCAAGCAGATTTAATGTGTGCTAAGCACTAATCCAAACTTAGGTGGAATAAAACTTGACTTTGAATACAGGTATTATTGATCCAAGTGCCAAAATTGGACCAGAGGTGGTTCTAGGTAAGAATGTAACCATTCGTGAAAATGTAATCATCGAAGGTAAAGTTACCATTGGTGATGATTGCATTATTGAACCATTTTGCGTGATCCGCGGACCTACCACCATTGGTAAGGGTAATCACTTTTACCAATTCTGCTCTATAGGTGAAGGTTGTCAGGATCTTAAGTACGCAGGTGAGCCTACTACCTTAACCATTGGTGACAACAATGTAATCAGAGAACATTGCACCATGCACCGTGGTACAGTTCAAGGTTTAGGTACCACAACTGTGGGCTCAAACAATCTATTTATGGTTAACACCCACGTAGCTCACGATTGTGTAGTTGGAGATCATTGTATTTTCTCTAACAATGCTACTTTAGCAGGACACGTAAGAATCGATGACTATGTTGTATTTGGTGGTTTAGCTGCTATCCATCAGTTTGGCCGTGTAGGTTGCCATGCGATGGTAGGTGGTATGGCTGCTTTAAATATGGATGTACCTCCATATGTAATGGCCGCAGGTCACTATGCAAAACCATTTGGTATTAACAAAGTAGGTCTTCAGCGTCGTGGCTTCAGTAAAGAAGCTATCTCAGCTATTGTTCAAGCATATTTCTTCTTATACAAGAAACACCTAACTTTAGAAGAATCAATTGAAGAAATTGAAAAGTTAGCCAATGAACATGTTGAAGTAAAACCTCTTCTAGATTTCCTAAAAGAAAATGGTAGAGGAATTGTTCGCTAATGGCTGAGTGCGTAAACCCTCATCTATATGCTTTAATAGCCGGAGAGCCTTCAGGTGATACTTTAGGCTCTGGCTTAATGATGGCTATTAAAAGGCAAGATCCTTTAGCTCAATTTATCGGCATTGGTGGTCCAAAAATGATCCACCAAGGTTTGCATTCATCTGTAAAGATGGAAGATCTAGCGGTAATGGGCATTACTGAGGTTTTATTAAAGCTATTTAAGATCTTAAAAATCCGCAAAAGAGCAGTTGCTGATTTAATCGAAGCTAAACCTTGTGTATTTATTGGTATAGATTTACCTGATTTTAATCTTTATGTAGAAGCTAAAGTTAAAAAGGCAGGTATTCCAACTGTACACTATGTAAGTCCTTCAGTATGGGCATGGCGTGAAAACCGCGTTAAAAAGATTAAAGAAGCTTGTGATGAGATCTTAGCTTTATTACCTTTTGAGCCTGAGTGGTATCAAAAGCGTAATCTCCCTTGTACCTATGTAGGTCATACTTTAGCTAACACCATTCCAGTACATATTGATCATACTCAAGCAAAAGAGCGTATTAACTTAGCTAAAAACTGTGTAGAAACCCCACAAGGTAAAGTAATGGGTATTCTGCCAGGCTCTAGAAAGGGAGTTATCACTAAGATGCTCCCAATTTACGCATATACTGCAAGATTAGTAAAAAGAGCATTGCCTGATACCGTGTTTGTATGTACTGTAGGTACCTATGAATTAGCTTCTTTAGTAAAAGATTTATGGCTTGAAGTAGCCCCTGATTTATCCTTAACTGTATTTGTGGGTAATACTCAGGATGTAATTGCTTCTTCTGATGCTGTGTTACTTACTTGTGGCACCATTGCTTTAGAGACCATGCTTTTAAAGACACCATTTGCTGTTGCCTATAAAGTAAGTGCACTCTCTGCCTTTATTGCTCGCCGCATGCTTAAGGTAAACGTCTATTCATTACCTAATTTAATTGCGGGTAGAAAGATTGTAAAAGAGTTCATTCAAGAAGAATGCACCCCAAGTTTACTTGCTGAGGAAATGCAGAAGTTACTTATTTATGACAATATTGTCATGAAAAAGGAATTTGAGAATATCCACACCTCCATGCAGTGCAATTCTGATGAGTTAGCTTGCAAGGCGGTATTTAAAGTGATTGCTAATCACTTTAAAGATGACGATATCATTCAGCAAATAGCTAATGCTAAAGGTGAAGGAATAGTAGTAGACTCTAGCGAACCATTACCTAAAGCAAATGTTGAAGATGTGAAGGTTTTAGCTGAAGAATCCACAGAGCCTTTGAAACCTTCAGAAGAATAATATCCTTTCTTAATATGACTAAAATTGTATTAGAGCCTTATATTTGTCCTATCGATGAGACTATCTACAGAGTCTGCGGCGCCGATGAGGCAGGTCGCGGACCTTTGATGGGCAATGTAGTGGCAGCCTGCGTGTTACTTGACCCTAATAATCCAATTGAAGGCTTAAATGACTCTAAACAATTGTCAGAGAAGAAACGTGATGCTCTAGAGCCTTTGATTAAAGAGAAAGCTCTAGCCTATGGCATAGGTCAATGCACCCCACAAGAAATTGATACTATGAATATCTTAAACGCCTCCCTAGAGGCTATGAGACGTGCCTATATCAATATGGCTTGTGAATGTAATTTAATGCTCGTAGATGGCAATAAAGTAGTTAAAAATTTGTCTATAGCTTGTGAAGCGGTTGTCAAAGGCGATGCTAGAGTTGCTCAAATTGCTGCAGCTTCCATTCTTGCAAAAGTAGAAAGAGATAGGCAAATGTATGAGCTTGATAAGCAATATCCAGAGTATCAATTTGCCAAACATAAAGGTTATCCAACTAAAGCGCATCTAGAATTATTACAAAAGCTACCAATCCTAGATTGCTACAGAAAGAGCTATGGTCCTATTAAAAAGATCTTAGCTGCAAAAGATATAGTCGTAGATGATCAGCAACTGTGGTTCTGATTTCTTTAATAAAAGCATATTTTGTAGTAAAATCACTACACTTAATTTGGAATACCAAGAGGTAAGATCCTAAGTGATGAACATAAATTATTTAGACTTTGAGCAACCAATTGCAGATTTACTTGCTCATATTGAAGAGTTAAAGCGTATTAGCCACGATTCTAATTCTAGTGTAGATTTAACTACAGAGCTAAATCAGTTAGAAAAGAAGAATCTTGAGCTTACTAAGAAGATTTTCTCATCACTAAGTGACTGGCAGATTTCTCAATTGTCACGTCACCCAATGCGTCCATATACCTTAGATTATGTTGAGCGTATTTTTACAGATTTCCATGAGTTAGCAGGTGATCGTGCCTTTGCTGACGATAAAGCTATTGTAGGTGGTTTAGCCCGTTTAAATGGTCGTCCTGTAATGATTATTGGTCACCAAAAGGGTAGAGATATTCGTGAGAGAACCTTACGTAATTTCGGTATGCCACGTCCTGAAGGCTATCGTAAAGCTATGCGCTTAATGAAATTAGCCGAGAGATTTAATATTCCTGTACTAACCTTTATTGATACCCCAGGTGCATACCCAGGTGTTGGTGCTGAGGAGAGATCACAGGCAGGTGCAATTGCTGAAAGCTTAAAGTTAATGTCTGATTTGAATGTACCTATTATCTGTACTGTAATCGGCGAAGGTGGCTCAGGTGGCGCTTTAGCTATTGGTGTAGGTGATAGAGTAAACATGTTGCAGTACTCAACCTATTCTGTAATTTCACCAGAAGGTTGTGCTTCTATTCTATGGAAGTCAGCTGAAAAAGCTCCACTAGCTGCTGAAGCTATGAATATTACTGCTCACCGTATTAAAGATCTTGGTTTAATTGACAACGTAGTGCAGGAGCCATTAGGTGGTGCACATCGTAATTATGATGCTATGGCAGAGAATTTAAAGCAACGTCTAGAGCAAGATCTTGCTGAATTGTCAGACATGCCATCAGATAGGATCATTGAGCAGAGATTCTCTCGCTTAATGAAGTACGGATATTGTTAAAAGAAAAAGCTTTGCAAGTTCTTGATGAACTTGCAAATAAAATCCTTTCTACAATCAGCCCTACCAAACTCGTTGTGGGTTTATCTGGTGGGGCTGATTCCACTCTAGTGCTCCTTGTAGCTCATCGTATCAGAGAGCTTAACCCAAACTTTGAGGTGCTTGCAGTCCACTGTATTCACGGTTTAGATGCAGACGATCCGATTTGGTTTAATCACTGTACTAAGCTTTGTCAAAGACTTGAGATTAAGCTTGTTACCCCAAAATTAAATATTATTTACGGTAATGGTAAATCCCCAGAGGATGTCTCAAGACAAGAGCGTTACAGAGCTTTACTTAAAAATACTCAAGGTGGAGTGCTAATGCTTGGTCATCAAGCAGACGATCAAGTTGAGAGTATGTTTTTAGCTCTAAAACGTGGCTCTGGTCCTTATGGCTTATCAGGCATGCGCTTTATGATTAAAGATGAGCGCGGGACTATCCTAAGACCGTTATTAGAGCTACATAAAAGAGAGATTATTGAGATTATTGAAGCTTTAGGTTTCAATCATGTTTTTGATATCTCAAATACTTACTTAAAATTTGAGCGTAATTTTATCCGTCTTAAAGTCTTACCTTTATTAAAAGAAAGATTTGTAGGTATCGAAAAATCAATATTGAGAAGCTCTAAATTGTGCGCCTATGAGCACGATTTAGCTATGCGCTATGCTAAAGAGCAATTAGACAAAGCTTATATTGAAGATGAGCAAAAGCTAGATATCAATAAACTTGATTTAACGGATTTACCACTTATTACCTCAGTGTTACGTCTGTTTGTATTGAAGGTAGCTTCAATGCCTGCAGAGCTTAACACCATAGAGCAAATAATAAACTTAGCTTCAATCTCTGCTGATCAACACACAGTAATTGCAATTGACGATAACTACTCAGTACGTCGTTTTAAAAACTTTTTATATCTTGTAAGGCAAAGAGAGTTACCTCAAAAAGGTAAATATAATCTTGAATATGGACAGACTCTAACCTTAGGCGATTTTACTTATAGCTTAGAGCCTTGCACAGATCCTAAAGAGTCTTTTTCATGCAAGAGCGTAGTATTAGATTTCAATTTAGTAGGTAGTACTAAATTTAAGCCTTTAAAGAGATGTCATAGTAGGGAGCTTAAAAAGCTCTTTATGGAATTTAATATTCCTGTGTGGCAAAGAGCCTCAAAACCTATCGTTACCGATGCTTCAACTAATCAAGCTATTGCCCTTGCTGATTTGTGTGTCTTTAACTTAAATACCCAAGCTAATGGCTATAAGCTAGTAATTAAAGCGCTATAAAAAAACAAAGCCCGACTCAACTGGCCGGGCATAGAAATCATTATGAAAAAAGTCATCAGTTAGCACTCTCTTAACCGATATACTTCTTAGAGTCCTTCCTTTTAAAAAAGTTCAAAAAATTTTTAACTTTTTTTCAAAAAATAAACCCGACCATGTGGTCGGGCAATTTTTGGAAATAATATGAAAAAAGTCATCGATTAGCTACTTAATCTGTGCAATCTGATACTTAGAGTCTGTAAATTAAAAAAAGTTCAAAAAAAATTTAACTTTTTTCAAAAAAAACAAAACCCGACTTTTTAGGTCGGGCCGGAGGAAATCATTATGAAGAAAGTCATCAGTAAGCATCATCTTAACCGATATACTTCTTAGAGTGGGTTTGTTTAAAAAAGTTCAAAATATTTTTAAGATTTTTCAAAAAAATTTTTTTCTATTTTTTTATTTATTTTTGCAATCTCAAAGCAGATCTAACTTTTAACTAAGATCTTTTAATTATCGTGTTGTAAAATCGTTAAATTATAACGATATTTAGAACGATAACATGCGATTAAAATTACCCATTGTAGCTATGCTAACAGGCCTAGCTATGTTTAGCAGCGCTTTTGCTAAAACACAAGTGAGCGCTTATTACTATGACTGCCAAGATCCTTTCATACAGATCTTTGATAAAGCATTAAAACTGATTGCTAAAAATTACGATTGTAAGGCTGAGTCTTTTGATGCTAGCAGTAGTGTGCTCTTGCAAAAAGATCAGTTAAACAAAGCTTTTGAAAACGAGTCTGCGCTAATAGTTAATCTTATTGATCCAGCCATGGCAGATGAGGTTGTTGCAAACGCGCAAGCTACTAACTCACGTCTTATTTTTTTTAATCGTAAGCCTTCAGATTCTGCTTTAGCATCTTATGACAATGCTTGGTATGTGGGTACAAGCTCAACACTTGCTGGAAAGTATCAAGCTCAAATAGTGTTTGATTTTTTAAGTGAAACTAAGCAGTTTGATAAAAATCAAAACGGCTATTTAGATGTGATCTTTTTAAAAGGCAAAGAATTTGATGAGGAGTCAGATCAAAGAACTATCTCTTTTGTTGAGGAGTTAGTTAATGACGGTATTCGCATAAATCCTTTATCTTTAATCATTGCAGATTTTAAAACAGAGCCTGCTTATTTGAAGATGAAGAGTTTACTAGCGCACATAAGCATACACGATATTGAGGTCATTGTAGCTAACAATGATGCTATGGCTTTAGGTGCTTTAAAGGCATTACAAGAGTGTGGCTATAACCTAAATGGAGATGCTAAAAGCTTTATTCCTATTGTAGGTACTGACGGCATACCTAAAGCTTTTGAAGCCATTGAGAAAAAACAAATGCTAGGTACTGTATTTACTGATTTTACAGCTTTAGCGTTAGTGTCTTTGAGAATTGCTAAATCTGTAGGCGGTTATTATGACGAGACTTTACCAGACAGTATTTGGTTTAGCTATGAAGGTCGTAAGATAATCTTACCTTTTACAAAAGTAGCTTTTTTCAAAAACTACTTTCATACCACCAAGCCTTACGCCATCAAAAAGTTAGATGACAATATTGATAACGTAAGGCAGTACTACATTCACTAGAGCAAGTGGTTAGCTTGCCTTGTAAACGATAAAGGTTGTGGTTTTATTTACAATCTCAACCTTATCAAAATACTCAGTTAAGTATTTCTCATAGTGTAGGTGAGCATTAGCTACCATATACATGCAACCACCTTCTGTTAGATGCTCACGTGCTTGCATGATCATGCTAATAGTAGGAGCTGTAGTAGTTTGCAAGCCTACATGGAATGGTGGGTTAACTGCGATAAGGTCGTACTTATCTAAGGAAGAAAGCATATCTGAGGCGACTACAGTAATGTCGTCTAAGTTATAGGCTTTAGCGTTATCAGAGGTTAATTTTAAAGCAGTAGCACTTACATCTGATGCTGTGACATCTTTAAAGCCAAGCTTTGATAATACAATGCTGATAACACCACAACCACAACCTAAATCTAAAGCTTTACCTTGTGGCACGATATCTTTAAGGCTTTCAAGTAATAGCTTAGTACCATTATCAAGTTTACCTTGGGAGAAAACTTGTACATCCTGAGCTAAAGTTAACTCAAAATCTAATACCTTACAATTAAGTGGCTTTGGCTCTTGAAAAGAGTTTAGCTTTTGCTCAAAAAATGCTTTAAAGAGTGTACATTTTCTGGCTAAATCTTGTTTTTTAGTGTGACCAATAGCTTTTAGAATGGTATCAGCACTCTTACCACCACCGTCATTAGCACCTGCTGTATAGATAAATGAGTTCTCATCAAGCTTGTCTTGCAAAGCGGTAATAAGTTTAAGAGTTTGCTGTTTGTTCTTTGATAGGAGAACTACTAAGCTATCAATATGGGATACTTGATCTTTAACACTATCAATAGGTGCAAACACAAGTTTTACGTGTTTGTAGCTTATAGTTTGGTTAATACCATGATCCATACTCTGACCAATCATAGCAGCCATCTTTTGGCAAACTACAAAGTTATCTACAACAATGGTGGCACTCTTTGCAGTTTTAACTAAAGCTAAGAGCATAGGATCGTAAATATCACCTACGATAACTACATCTTTATTGTCAAAGATCTCAAGATTACGATTTAACAGTTCATAAATAGGGCTAGATGCTGACATTAGACTTTATCTCTATATTTGATGTCTTTGGCTAATTCTACGTATTTCTCAACACTGATATTCTCAGCTCTTAGAATAGGATCTAGTCCATGATCTTCAAGCTGTTGCTCTGTAAAGAACTTAGACAAAGAGTTTCTAATAGTTTTACGTCTTGCTGAGAAAGCTGTAGTAGTTACATTGTTAAGATATGGAACTAAAGCTCTATCCTCATCTGAAAGCTCTTTAGGCTGTAGTCTTACTACAGCAGACATAACTTTAGGAGCTGGTCTAAAAGCTGATGGAGGCACAATTAGCATTGGAATTACTTTGGCGTGATATTGAGTCATCACAGTAAGTCTGCCAAAATCTTTATCATTTGGAGCTGCAGCTAATCTCTCTACTACTTCCTTTTGTAACATAAAGTGCATATCTAAAATGCCTTTTTGACCTAACAAATGGAAGATAATAGGGGAGGTAATGTTATAAGGTAGATTACCAAATACACGTAATTTGCCTGCACCTTCTAAGCTTTGGAAATCTACTTTTAGAGCATCCGCTTCAATAATAGTTAAGCCTTTTAAGAAAGGATCGTGTCTTAGAATTTCAACTAAGTCGCGGTCTAACTCAATAGCAGTTAACTTTTTAGCTCTTTCAAGTACAGGTCTTGTAATTGCAGCGTGACCTGGTCCAATTTCCACAAGATGCTCACCTTCTTTAGGATTGATAGCATCTACAATCTGAGAAATGATGTGATCATTTACCAAAAAGTTTTGACCAAAGCGCTTTCTTGCTTTCATGTGAAGTGGTGGTAGTGCCATAGATTATCTCCGACTTGCTAGCATGCGACAAGCAAGATTAATTGCTGAATAGAGGGAACCAGGATCTGCTTTTTTAGTACCAGCTAAATCAATTGCGGTACCATGATCTACAGAGGTTCTAATATAAGGTAAACCTAAGGTGGTGTTGTAGCCTGAATCAAAGCCTACATGTTTAAGTACAGGTAAACCTTGATCGTGATACATAGTTAAAAAAGCATCAGCTTTTGTAAGATACTTTTCTTGGAACATAGTATCAGCAGGAAGTGGTCCTATGATGTTTATACCTTGAGCGCGTAACTTATTAAAGGTTGGAATAATAGTATCAAGCTCCTCAGTACCTAAATGACCATCTTCACCTGCGTGAGGATTTAAACCAGCGCTTATGATACATGGTTTTTCAATACCAAATTTAGTTTTTAAATCGTGGTTTAAGATAGTTACAACTTCTGTAAGTAATTCCGCAGTTATATGACTACTTACCTCTTTAAGGGGTAGATGAGTGGTAGCTAGAGCTACATTTAGCTTATCACAACCTAGCATCATGACTACACGCTTAGTGTGGGTGCGCTCTTGGAAATATTCAGTGTGACCTGTAAATTCAAGACCAATATCAGCAATCACAGCTTTACTAATTGGACCTGTTACTATGCCTTGAAACTCACCACTTTCAGATTTATCTGAGGCAATATCTAAACAATTTAGAACATATTTGGCATTACGAGTATCTAATTTGCCAGGAATAGAATCACAACCTAAAGGTACATCTAATATGGTTAAACTACCTTTTTGCTGTGGTTCAAAGTTATTTACATCGTAGTCTTTGAATTGAACGTTTGTATCAAATAGGCTTACTCTTTGTTTAATTAACTCTTTTGAAGCAACTAGTACTAATTGGGTATCCTCAAGGGAGAGCTTTGATACATAGTACATTAACTCAGGACCTACTCCTGAAGGCTCTCCAGGAGTAATAGCTAATCTTTTTTTCATATGCTGTAACTAATCAATATAAACGCTGTCTTTAGATTTTTCTTGGCTATTGAAATCGTCAGCTTGAATAAATGGTTTATTCTCCTGCTTTGGAGCCTGATCGATATTTACACCAGCATTGAGTAAAACAGGATCTAATACATGGATATAAGCCATTTCTCTAAGTTCACGCTCCCAGGCAATTACAGCTTCTGTAAATTCTCTTTCAAAGATAATTTCATTAGCTTTTTCTTTGTAAGCATCCATAGAATCAGTATCAACTTTAACATCGTTAAGCTTGATTAAGTGCCAGCCAAAAGAGGATTTTATAGGTGCACTGATTTGACCAATCTTTAAAGCTTCAACACCACGAGCAAAGGCAGGATCATAAACTTGTAGTGGAGCGTAACCTAAATCACCACCATTTACAGCAGAGCCAGGATCTTCTGAATATTTTTTAGCAGCCTGAGCAAAGGTTAATACACCTGATTTGATTTGATCAGCAATGCTTACAATCTTAGCTCTTGCAGCTTCATCAGAGAAGATAATGGAGGTCTTAATTAGGATATGAGATGCATCATAAGTTTTAATAGGGGAAATAGCGTTGGTAGTTACATCGATAACTTTAATTACGTGCATACCGATATTAGATCTAAAAGGACCAACTACGTCACCTGGATGAGCATTTACAATTGCAGGTAAGAAAGGTAGTGGAATTGCAGTTTCTTGCACATAACCTAAATCAGCAGATTGCTCGTTGGTAGCATATTTTGCCGCAATCTCCTCGATATTAGCACCGTTTCTAATTTTAGTAACCACACTTCTTGCTACATTTTGAATTCTAAAGTATTCATTATCAGATGGGTGAGAGGAGAATGGAATAATCACCTGTGCAATATGGTACATAGGCTCTACACCACCACGCTCTTTTAAGGCATTAGCTAAGGTAGTAATTTCAGAATCTGAAATTCTAACGCGTTGTCTTACTGAAGATCTACGAACTTCATTGATGATGTATTCTTCTTTAAACTTTTCGCGAGCGTAAGCTTGGCCTTTATCACTACCGTATCTTTTTAAGACATTCTCGGTGGAAGTGTTATTACGCAAAGCCATCTGATCTAAAGAGGAGTCTAATTGCATATCGGTCATTTCAAAACCGTTATTAGCAGCTAGCTGTAAGATTAGAGAGCGGGTAATTAAAGTCTGCAAAACCTGCTTTCTTGCTGTTACCTCATCCACATTAGCACCGTGGGACTTGTAACGAGAAAGTAACTGTGCGGTTTGATCGTTTAAGCTACTTTCTAAAATAATATTGTCGTTTACAACTGCTGCAGTGTTATCAAGTTGCTCTTCAGCAGCCATAGTAGTTTGCATAGTGCACAGTGGAATTAAGCCTACAAGTGCGTATTTTTTTAAAAGATTTGCTAATTTCATTTGTTATACCTTATGCAATAAATCTGTTATCTATTTAAATTAGTTAAATCGGTTGATGGAATATAGTGGGTACTTGTACTATTAGGATTTGAAATACCCTTAGCTTCCATAGTGTATAAGCCTTTTAATTCAAATCTTATACCAGTAAATTTCTTATCTTTATGGGTCATGTTACCCCAATCCATTTCCATGTAGTTTTCGTGTACAAAGGCAATGGAGTAACAGCAGTCCTCATATTTTAGACCAAACTTGGTGTCAATATTGTAAGACTGTTTTAAATCCATGTATTTTGCAGCAATAATAGACCAACTATTTGATAATGGAATAGTTGCTTCTAAACCTAATTGTTGCAAATCAATATCAGGATCGTCACTCTTTCTATTTACAATATAGTTACCGTTTCTATAGTAACGATAAGAAATACCAAAATTGTATTGATTTGGATTATTGTAGTGTAAGGAAGTATTAAAACAATAGAATTCACCTTTGTAATGATCATAGCGAGTGTCAGCATGGAAGGTAATTTCGTCAAATGGCACTGCATCAATCATTAGCTCTAAAGGAGATCTTCTTTGTCTTTCTTCTTCAGTTGGTCTTAATTTTACTCGCTGAGTACGAATGTCGTAACGCTGAGCTACGCTTGCTTTAATTACTTCACGATCATGTAAATCTAGCAATTTACTAGTTAGACCTAGAGTAAAGGAGTTCTGATCGGCGATTCTATCGATACCTGCATAGCGATGACTTGAGAATAAAGTGTAGTAATCGTCGTATCTTTCAGTGGTGTCATAAAGACCAATATTACTCTGATCTCTGTATGGTATATATTGATACTTAATTTCAGGCTCTAAAGTTTGAGTATGGTTCATGTCTAAGACTTTACGCTCTAAAGTAGTTTTACCACTAGCTTCAAACAAGAATAAAGCTCTAGTTACATTATTATCATACTTATCATAGCCTAAGCGATCATAGTAACTGCCTGGCATGTACTTTAGGTCACTTTGAGTATAGTGAGTTAAAAAGCCTGTCAAACCTACACTAGCAGATGAGCCGTAAGCATCATAAGCTAAATACTTTACAGCTGGCTCAAGATGGAGTCTATTGATGTTTACATCTTTATTCTCCACCATCTTATCTAAGTTAAATCTAGTAATTTCACTATCAACACTGTAAGTTAAACTGTTGTAAGTATCCGTATAGTTAAATTTTAACTGCGGCATCATCGCAAACGGTCTGAAGGTAGAGAAGTTAGTTTTAGAAAACATGTTGTGATATTTTCTAACTTCAAAGGTTGCACGATATAACTTCTGATCGTAGATGGCTTTTACAGTTTGTAATAAGCTTGAGTCAGTAACGGCAGCATCTTTTTGACTGATATCGGTAAGATAGGTGTAGTCATTGTTTCTAACTTTTGAGAAATCTACCATGACATTTAAGTCGTTATCAAGGAAGAAAGCTCTTTGTTTGATATTAAAGAACCAACGCTTTTTCTCGTCAGAATCATTTACCCACTCAGGATCGTCTGGAAGATAAGTTACATTTAAGGTGCCGTTGTAATTCTTAAATGGCATATATCTAAATTCAGCGTTATAGATGTTCTTATGATCAGCATCATATTCAGGAGTTAAGGTCAGATCATAATTAGGCGCTAAATTTAAATAAATTGGCAATGCACCTTCAAAACCACCGTCAGTGGTATAACCTACAGCTGGATGTAAGATACCAGAGCGACGTTCATTAGTAATAGGGAATACGGCATATGGAGTGTAGAATACAGGTACATCACCAATAAAGAGTACATCGTTCCAACTATCACCAAAAGAGTCTCCCTCTTGCATTTCTACAGTTGAAGACCAAAGATGCCAGGAGCGTCTTTCAATAGGACAAGTAGAGATAGTAGCCTTTTTAAAGATCTTATGTTTTTTCTTGTCGTCGTTAACTAAGCTTTTGGCAGTTCCGTTTAAAAGAGAGCCGTTAAACTGATAGTTAGACTCACCTAAAGAAATAACTTTAGTTTCAACATTAGTTACTACATCCTCTTCTGTAGTAACTGTGTACTCACCGCTACTTAAACGAGAGTTTTTACCTTTGGTGGTAATAGTCTTAGTTTTAGCTGAATACACTGCTGTATCTGAGGTGATTTTTTTATCACCTTGTTCAATAGCTACATTTCCTGTGTAGGTTAGTTTCTGACTCTTTTTGTCGGTTAAAGAGCCGTGTACAGCATCGGCAGTAACAGTAATTGGCTCTTTATTCGCATCATAAATCTTTGGAGCTCTGTAGGATGGAGTTCCATAAAAACACTCATTTTTAGCTAAAAATGGTAAATTTGGGGCTTTTTGCCAAGGATCTTGACTTAACTTTGTCACGAGACGCATAGGAAAGGTAGATACGTCAGCAACCTTAGAGTTTTTAAGGTACTTTTTACTAGTATCCGACTGCATTCTAAGTACGGTTTTAGCCGCAAAGATACTAAGCTCTTCAGGATCTATTTTGTCATCGTCTTCGACAATAGTTGTAGATACTTTTAGACCGTCAGTATTGGTAGTGGTATTGTCTTGAGCTTTATTATTTTTGTTGTCTTCGGCTACAGTATTATCTGCAAAAGCATTATTGCCAATAGCAATAGCTAAAGCTACTGCTAAAGACATTTTTGAAATTGAGAGCATCCTTGCTTTTTTCAAGGTTGTATTCCTATTTATTCTTCATCTGGGATGTTGTACTTTACAAGATCTTTTGAATCTAGAAGTTCAGCATCGTCATCTTCTGTAATGGATTTGCCTTTAAGTGCTCTTTGATTACTTGCCCAAGCACCTAAATCAATTAGTTTGCATCTTTGAGAGCAAAAGGGTCTAAAAGGATTATCGCTACTATAAACTACCGTTTTATGGCAGATAGGACAAGCTACTGTAATTTGCCCATTTGAATCTTTATTAGGCGCTATCCCATCATCGTGAGCTTCCTTTGAGATTTCCTCATATAGCTCATCGGTTAGCAAATCTTTTAAACTCATTGTTCTAAGCTACTTTTAATGTATGCAATTTTAAAAGGAATATCTCCAACAGGAGCTCCTTTTTCAAATGGCAAAAATCTAATATTTACTCTAGATTGGAAACCGCTTACTACAGGGTAGCCACGAACACTCTTATCGTATTGAATGTCGATTAAATCGCATGTATCAGCACTTTCTTGCATAAAACCTGATTTTGCTACTCTATCAGAGAAATTAGCACATAGTCTCCACAGGTATAACACGGTATAGACAGGAACTCTAATGCAATCTAGTTCGTGTAGCCATTTGTTTACACTAACTTGTTTTTCCTTTGCACTTAGTGAAAACCAAAAATCAAATAAAGGAGTATCAAAGCAGTTAATGCCACTTGGGGTTAAAAAACGTGGTTTGATAAGCTCGATGATAGGATCATCTTTAAGCACAGTTCTTTGTCTTGTAAAAGAATCTAGCTTAATTTTGGCTTCCTCAATGTTTTTTCTAAGTGAGTTTACATATTCTTTATCACATTCAATGTCATCTAACCAAAATTTTAATTTTGAATCGCATTTTTCAAGATCTTTTAGCAATTCAATTTTGATAGATGAAGAACCATCAACGAGATCAATGTAGTCCACAATTGCACGAAGTAGGAACATCACATGCTGCATAGAGTCAAGATCAGTACTATCTTCGGCATTTTTAAAAACTTTTTCTAATTTTAGGTATGTTCTAGCCTTTGGACTTAATGGAAATTCGAAATTAAACATAACCTGCTACTCGTTTTATAATTTGTTTTTGCCTGATGCTAATTTTAAATATAGATTGTGTAATTTTAGCACGAGATTGACCTTTTTATCTAAAGGAGAGTTATCAGATTTAATTAAATCATCAGCTTTTTTGATCCTTGTCGGTCTATCTACTTGTTTGGCAATAATATTCAAGGCTAAATTTTTATCAATATGATCTCGATTTACTAGTCTTTCAAGCTGTAAATCTTCTTCAATATCAACAACTAAGACTCTATCAACTAAATACTCTAAGTGATGTTCAAACAACAGTGGGATCATAGCAATCACATAAGGCCCTTGTGCCTTTTGAAGTTCTTCAATCATCGCTTTTCTAATGGCAGGTTGTATGATGCTATTTAGTTTATCTAATTTTTCAGGATGCTCTTTATCAAACACAATTTGACGCATGAGTTTGCGATTTAAGGTCTTGTCCTCATTTAGGATATTGTCACCAAAGGCTTGTTGTAATTCTAAAAGAATAGGGGAGCCTTTTTCTACTACAGCTCTTGCAATTAAATCAGCATCCACAACTGTGATACCTAATTTTTCAAACAAAGAAGCAATAGAGGATTTTCCGCAGGCAATACCACCTGTTAATCCCACCACAAACTTATTTTTATGCAATTTATTATCCATTTTTTATGCTTTTTGTGACCAAGGGCGATGATATTTAGTATCTTCGCATATAATAAGGATCTATACGGAATTTTTTGTGTAAAATATTCACTATTATTTCATATTAATTTAAAAAATAGAGTGTATTGTGAAATTTTCAAAGATTATTGTTAGCGCAATTGCGCTAAGTGGCTTTTTAAGCGCTTGTTCTTCAAAAATTCCAGAGCAAGTAGCAGAGCTTCTACCAAATGGTTATTCTATTGACGGTAAAGCCATTTATTTACGTGGCGAAATGAATGATTATGAAGTATCAGAAACTTATCGTTTACGTAAAGCAAATGAAGGTTATTGTACTTTAGCTACCCTAAGAGCAGATTGGGCTCCTTATAAATTCAAGTTTGCCGATGAGAATTGGTCTAATGGAACTAATTTTGGATATTTAAATCCACCTGGAGTATTAAAGGAAGGTTCAAGAACTATTCCTTTAAATCCAAACTCAAAATTTGAGGAAATTAGTTTTTATCCAAAAGCTGATGGTGTTTATAAATTCTGTTTAATTCCTCAGAATGACAAATACTATGTATTAGTTTTAAAGAGCTCTAAAAAAGAGTTGCCTACAATGGCACAACTAATCAAGATGTCTAAGAGCAATTAAACTTTTAACTTTAGATATGAGTTATGGCATCAGACAATGAATTTGCAAAGGTAAGTGGTAGTCTGTGTGAGGCACAACAGCAACTTTTAGCTCACTTTAAAGATTACTTATTACTTGAAAGAGCTCTTTCTAGTAATTCCATTACATCATATTTGTCTGATGTTAAATTTTTTCTTTTATTTCTAAATAGTAAAACTGTAAGTTTATCCACTCTTAATAAAGAGCATATCCGCGAATATTTAGCCTTCAAAAAAGCTCGTAAAAGCTCCTCAAACGCAAGATTACTAGTATCTTTAAGAAATTTTTGTACCTTTTTAAAATATGAAGGGATTTTAACTTTTAATCCTTGCGATGCTATTGATAACCCAAAGATTGAAAAAGCTCTACCAAAGATCATGTCAGAGCAACAGGTAATGGCGTTTTTACAGGCTCCTAATCTTGAAGATCCTGTAGGTCTTCGTGATAAAGCCATGCTTGAGCTTTTGTATGCTACAGGTCTTAGAATAGGTGAGCTTGTAAATCTCACCTTTAATAACCTAAACTTGATTGACAATTACTTAATTGTCAGAGGTAAAGGGGATAAGGAGCGCCTCATTCCGCTTTGTAATGAAGCTAAAGTATGGTTAATAAAATATATAGCAGAAGCTAGATCTATTATCGATCCTAAAAAGAAAATTCCCTATATATTTTTATCTCACAAGCAAGCATCTAAGCTTTCAAGAACTGCTTTTTGGTATCGCATTCAGGTATATAGTGAAAAAATAGGAATAGAGACTCACATTAGTCCACATACTTTTAGACATGCTTTTGCTACTCACTTATTAAATCACGATGCGGATTTAAGATCAGTGCAAGTCTTACTTGGACACTCAAGTTTGACTACCACACAGATTTATACTCATGTAGCTAATACTAGAATGCATAGTTTGTATGAAAAGGTTCATCCAAGAGGCTAGCCATACAAATGAAAGTGACTTATCGTAATTTATTTACTGATGTTAACAACATTGATTTTGCTGTCTTAAAAAGCAGTGATACTAATTGCTTGTGCCTGCAAAGTAGTATCGAGAAAACCTCTCGGATTAAAAAAGCTTATCTAAGCTCTCAATATTTTCAAAAGCAAATCCCTGACAATTGCTTTAAATCAATCTCCTTAAACCAAGATGTCAAAGGAAATTTAGTCACCGCTCTTTTTGAATATCAAGACTGTGGACAACTGACAAAATTTTTAGCTACAGTACCTAAGTCTTGGCAATATGCTACAGGTAAAAAGTTAGGTTTAATTTTAAGGCAATTACACTCTTACCCTTTAACAGAGAAACAAAAAACTAAAGCCGTTAAAAGACATGATAGCTACATGGAGCATTTAGCAACCTATATAGCTGATTTACCTCACTTTAAAAATGATCGCTTTGCCCTTGATGCATTATCATCCCGCTATGATCATTTTAGAATTTATAAAGCAGTGTTACGTTATGGATCTTTAAAGCATCAAAAGCTGATGCTAACTAAAGACTCAAGTCTAATTCTGTTGCCAAGTTATGCCTTTGGACCTGGCGACATGTGTGAGGATTTTGCAAGCTTAGAATGTGAATGCGCAGGTTTATATCCTGTGCTTTGCGCAGGTGTCATTGACGGTTATTTTAACGAGCAAGTACCAGTTAAATTCTGGATCCAATTTGCTTTATATAGTGCTTTATATTCGCTTTGGAAATGTGGAGTTTACGCTAAACAAAGCACCGACATGATGGTTAAAATGCAGCTTAATTGTGACCGCATCAGAGAGGATTTTAATGATTTTAAAAATCCTATTCCTAGTTGGTACTCCGATCCTTTAATCAAAGACTTGCGAAAAGAGGCACTAAAATTAGCTTTTTAAAGCCAAAATACTTTTTGTAAACTTACCTATACTTTGTATTAAATTAAACCTAAATCTTTTGTCAAAATTTGCCATTGATGTTATATTAGTTATAAAGCAAAATAAGCATAAGTGGTAACTATGACAAGTAAAAACACTCTTTGGACAGACGATCCTTTAAAAATCAAATTAGACTCTTTTGCCGACAAAAAGATTAGCGTAAATAACGGTGTTGATAAGAAATACAACGTTAAATTCGCAAATGAAGATCTTGAGCTTTTAAATGAGTTACAAAGTTTCTATGGCATTAAGAACAAGTCTGATCTGATTCAACTTATTCTATGTAATTATTTAAAGCAGTCTTTGCATGCAGAAGGTGTAGCACGAGATGTAGCTTTAAGTATTGCACTTATTGCAGATGCTTATTGTAATAAAGACGATGTCAATTCTGATGTAAGCTCCTGGCAAGCAGAGGTTGTCTCCCATACTGACTATAAAGACAACCTTTTAAACTATGGCCCTGCTGCTAAGAAAATTAAATTGTCAAAACACAATGGAGTAGAGCACTCAGAGAGTTTCTTACAAGTAGGTATTAAGCTATTACAGTTTTGTGAAAAAGAGAATTTAATTACCACTAAAGAGTACAAGAAATTATTTAAGAGCTTAGAGCAGTGGAATACACTCACTAAGAATGAGCAGGAGGCTTAAATGAGTATTATCAATGAGATTCAGAATAAAGCCTTGAACGAAGGGATCTTAAAAGCAAAAACTAAAGATAGTTATAAGTTTATAACTGTAAGACCTTCAAGCTCACTTACCGCTTTAATTGAAGTGTTAGCTTTTTTAGATGGTAAAACCCCAACCGATTTTATCTATTCAAATTTTGGAAAAGCACTAGAGGCTTTTACTTTATCCTCAAAAGAGCACGTCATACCTTTGAAAAAGGCGGTTTTAAATTGCTATAAGAAATCAGGTGGTAGAGTATTTAAAAAGGACAGTGCTATTGGTAGATTGCAAGACGAGAAGATTATCGATTGCTCCTTTTTACAGAATCTAGATCCTAATAAAAAATCCTCTCGCCTGTTAAAGCATGGCTTTAACAAAGGAGTTAAAGACTAATAAAGAAGCTACCGTAAGGTAGCTTCAAATTATTATCTCTTATTAAAATCCAGCTTTCTTGTAACAGACAAACCACCATAGGTTTGACATACCGGCATAAGCTCCATTTCGTTTACATTTACGTGAGCAGGAGTATTCACAAGATACAACACTGTGTCAGCAATATCTTTAGGAGTAATTGCTTTAGTATCTTGGTAGACTGCTTTTACCTTGTCTAAATCCCCATGCAATCTTACGTTTGAAAACTCAGTGTCAGAGCAAAGACCTGGTTTAATTACGGTAACTTTAACTGCAGTACCTTGAGTGTCACAGCGTAAATTACGGCTAAATTGCTCTACAAAAGCTTTGGTAGCACCATAAACATTAGATCCTGTATAAGGCCAAGCACCTGCAGTTGATCCTAAATTTATAACATACCCAAAGTTGCGTTTAATCATGGATGGTAATACTTTGTAGGTAACATTTAATAGACCTTTGATATTAGTGTCTACCATGACATTCCACTCGTTAAGGTTGCAGTTTTGAGCTCTATCTACACCTAAAGCTAAACCAGCGTTGTTGATTAAAACATCAATGTCCTTAAACTCAAAAGGAAGTGAATCTAAAGCCTTTTCAACGGCAGCATTGTCAGTGACATCAAGCTCTAAAGGTAAAATCAAACTAGGATATAGATCCTTTAAAGCCTCAAGCTTATCTAATCTTCTAGCAGCAGCTATTACTTTAAAGCCATTTGAGGCTAACACCTTAGCAATCTCAAGACCAAAACCTGCTGAGGCACCTGTTACTAAAGCTATCTTGTAATCTGACATATCAACTCCAATACAAACATAAGAATATGTAATAGATAATATACAGCGATTATGAAGAGATAATTCGTAAGATTAAAAATAAAATGTAAATCGCAAAATAAGCAAACAGCTCATGCAGTCTATATTAAGAATAAATTCTTCTAGAGCATTGATCTGCAAAGCTTAAAATTGCGCCTTGTAAATTACACTTGCTCAAAATGCACGCAGTTAATTGATTCAAAGATAGCGATGTAGCTATACAAAGTCTTACCTTCAAATTCCAAAGCTTTCTTATAGCAGTTAATCTGCTCTGTAGCTTCAGCAATTTTCTCTTGTAGGATACTTGGTTGCTGCTGTGCTTTAGCTTTGCTAAAGTATTTAAACTCAAATAGGTAATAGGTACCTTTTTGATTATCAACAACTAAATCTGCAAACTTTTCACCTACCATT
>CACZXZ010000016.1:0-22524 GCA_902785325.1 uncultured Succinivibrio sp.
TAGAATCAGGTTTTAACTTACCCGACTTCTCCCAATTTCTCATGGTTTGAACATGAACACCTAATAGTTTTGCTGCTTGACCTATGGAAATTATCTTTGGCATACTTTTAATACCTACTAAATATTAGTAGGTATTATAAACAATTTATATATTTTCTGCAACTGCTAATTAACCCCATTGCCTTTTGAGTTAGCCAAACTTCATTGTCTTGAACTCGAACTTCAATGCTTTCATTTTTAGAATCTTTGGTAAATACAAGAAAATCCACAGTACTATTTCTAATTTGCATTTTTCCAATTTCTTCTTGAGTATCATCTTTTTTTGACATTTGAATATCCTTAGTATTTAGATTCCTCATCTATAAGATAGATCATTATAGTTTGTCTAAAGATAATTTCTTTGTAAATACTCTTTTTAGATTAGATTTTATCTAATCATATATGCAATAAAAAGACATGAAACAAAATAATGAAGGGAAAAAGACCAAAACCTCTAACCTAAATTACGCTAAGAGGTTTTGGTCTCTTTAATTTGATGTGAACAGACTAGAAGTAAGCAGTACCGTTTACGAATACGCCTGCACCAGAGTCTAACTTCATCTTGCCTTGGTAATCACCATCTTTGTTGTATAACTTGTAGTAGTGATCAAAGGTATAAGCAACACCTGCGTTAATTGTGGTGTGCTCGCTTGGTGAGAATTGAGCTGCAATAGATGCACGATAGGCTTTATCTAATAAGTAAGACTCATCGCCGTATACGCTGTGTTTCTTTAACTTAGTGTATCCACCACCTAAGTAGCTTACTTTACCGTTTAAAGCAAAGAAGTCATTGAATCTGAAAGTAGCTTCATTTGTAGGGAAACCAACTTTGAAAGATAAGCCTTCAGATTTAGGATCACCTGTAGCTAATTGTACAACTGGGTAAGCATAGGTCTTAACTGGGTTAGTACCTACACCTGCACCACCTTCAAAGTTAAAGCCGTTACCTAAATCAAATACTAAGCTTCCTTGAGCTAAAACGTCATAGCAATCACCTGCATCAAAATCCTCTTGCCATGAGAAAGAACCACCTGCTAACACTTTAGCTTGGATATCTTGACTTACTTCAAATCCAGTATGAACAAAGCCATAAAGAGTTTGCATATCGTCGATATCTTCAGCGTGGTCAATTTCAATAGTCTTGTACTTGTAGCCTGCTGAGAACAAGTCATTACCAAAATCAACACCATAGGTGTTAGCAGTTACATCATTGTTAGACTTTGTTTCAGTATCGTATGAATCAAAAAATGGTGTGATGTACCAAGCATTAGCACTAGTTGATAAGGTTAAAGCTAGAGCTGTAGCTAAAGCTAATTTTTTCATTTTATTTCCTATATAAAAAACTTAAGTTGTCTATATTGTAGTCTTGCATGAAAAAAGATCTAGACTACAAAACTAATATATTTGTAGGTCTAGATCCTTATGCTTGCTAATTTACCTTATATTTGCTGACTGCCTTATCAAAAGGCATACATCATAAGTGCATATGCTTTACACGTTCAGAAACCTCAGCTCTTTTAGCATCATTAAATCTATCTAAGGTGCCAACAAGATAGCCTGTTACTCTGCGTATGCGCTCAAACTTTACACCTTGACCTACAATACCTGCATGATTTGGGCGTAATCTGCAATAATTTTCCATAAGAAGCTCCTAATTTTATGATGATACTATTCTATGAAAAATTTTGCTTAACTTATCAGTTATTAAGAATTATTATCAATTTATTTTCTTAGCATATAGTTAGCAAGAAAAAATTATTAAGCAAGCTAAGTCAGTGCTTTGAAATTGTGATATATTTTCACGGCAAATAGAGCTTTGTTGGACTAAAAACCATGCTATTAACTAAAACTATAAAAACCTTATTTTTATGCACTCTGTGTGCAACCGCTATTGCAGCTGACGATTCAACTCAAATCAATGACAAATTCACACAAATCAAAGGCACTATTGATAGCATCAATGGTGAACTTTCTGCTCAAAGAGCATCTATTGGCGAATTAAAAGCTGATTTACAACACAATAATGATACTTTGAAAAAACAAATCTTTGAAGAATTAAAAGCTATCCAAAGACAGAGCCAATATGTGTATGACAACATTCTTGCTCAACATGATCGTAACGGAGGCAATATGAATTTAAAACCACTTCGTAATTACGATTTACAAACCCCTGATGGCAAGATGATTTTTGGTGAAATCGAGTACTTCTATGTAAAAGAAGCAGATGCAACCATTGAAGCTCGTATTGATACTGGTGCCTCTCAATCCTCTATTAGCGCTCAAGACATCAAAGAGTTTGAGCGTAATGGCAAAAAGTGGTTACGTTTCAAGATTGTTCACAACGATAGAGTAATTGAAGTTGAAGCTCCTTTTGTAAAACAAACCAAACTAAGACAGTCCTCTATCGACGGTTATAGCTATCGTCCAATTGTAAGACTAAATGTAAAAGTTGGCGATTACTCTACTAGCGCAGAGTTTAATCTTGTAGACAGATCTAAAATGCAGTTTGCCCTACTAATTGGCAGACCACTACTTACTGACATTGCTGTAGTTGATGTTTCACGTAAATACATTCAAAAACGTGCTGACAAAAATGGTCTACTTATCATCAACACAGACGATTATGTTGCAAACAAAAAGAACAACATCAATGTCAACGAAGCTTACGACAAATTGCAAGAAGAAAACAAAGGTGGTCAAATTGCAACTGTAGCTAAAGATGGAACTGAGAGCATGGGTACTGATCCAAAATTATCTTTACCTTCAGTTAGCAACAAGATTGAATCAGAGGAAGGTAAACTTCCAAGTTCTAAAGTAGATAAGAAAAAAGTTCAAAAACCAAAGCAAGAGCCAAAACAAAAAGCTAAAAACGACAAAGCTCATGCAAAAAACACAAAATCAAAACTAAGTGAAAAAGAAATAGCAGCTAAAGAGCTAGCTGAGAATTATCAGAAATCTCAAAATGCAGTTGACTAAGGATTAAAAAATGGTTTCTCGTGGCTTATTTTATTTTGTAACAGCAATTTTATTTTTAGCTGGAATTCTTTTAATCGGATACCAAAGAGTAACTTTTGATATTCCTTTTGTGCCAAGTGATGAGCGACAAATTTGGACGGTTGAGGCTCGCGTTGAATTTGAACCAAAAGATAATGCTGCTACAGAAGTGGTTTTAGCATTGCCAGCTGTACAACCTGGCTTTACTCAACTTGAGCAAACCACTGCAAGTTTAGGTTATGGCGTAAACTACGTTAAAAAAGATGGTAGCAACTTTGTAGAGTGGACCAAAAGAAATCCACAAGGTTTACAGATTGTTTACTACCGTGCTGATATCTTAGTTGATAAAAGTGCTACCGCTTCTTCTATGATTGTACCTGCTCTAGTACAAAGTACAGAGCCTGAGCCTTATGCTACAGCTATGGCTGAAATTGCTCGTGTAGCAACTTCAAGAAGCTCTGGTCCTTACTCATTTGCCACTCAAGTAATTCACGAGTTAAATCAAGAAAGTGAGTTAACTTCCCTTCTATTTTCAAAGTACAAGCGTTCAGAATTATTAACAAACATCTTACAAGTAGGTAAGGTACATGCTCGTACTGTGGGCGTACTAGAGTTAAAAGATGGTCGTCGTAATCAAAAATTACATAACTATGTAGCTGTATTTAATGGCTCTGAGTATAAGATCTTTAACCCAACTACTGGCAAAACAGGTCTTGAGCAAGATCAAATGATTTGGAATGACAATGGTAATTCCCTATTAGATATTTCAGGTGGTCATAACGCTCTAGTTCGTTTTACCACCATCAATCATCCAGTAAGTGCAGTTGAGGCTGGTGAGCGCAAAGCAAACATTGATATTGCAGCAGGTGAGGAATTAGTTCCTTTCTCTTTATCTGCCCTACCACTAGATGAGCAATCTTTATTTAAAGGCTTACTACTTTTACCTATTGGTGTAGTGATCGTTGTATTTTTACGTGTGATTGTAGGTATTAAGACCTCTGGTACCTTCATGCCAGTTTTGATTGCCATGAGTTTTCTTGAAACCTCTTTATGGTTTGGTCTAATAGGTTTCGTATCCATCGTAGGTGTGGGCTTAATCGTAAGATCTTGGTTATCAAGATTGAACTTACTGTTAGTTGCTAGAATCTCTGCGGTGATTATCACGGTTATCGGCTTAATTGGCTTTATCTCCTTCTTTACTTTCAAAATCGGACTTACAGAAGGCGTAAAGATCACTTTCTTCCCAATGATTATTCTTTCTTGGACTATTGAGAGAATGAGTATTTTGTGGGAGGAAGAAGGTTATAAGGAAGTATTAAAACAAGGTGGTGGCTCTCTATTTGTAGCTGTGGTTGCCTACCTATCTATGAGCAGTGTCTTTATTCAACACTTTACTTATAACTTCCTAGGCTTGCAGTTAATTCTATTATCCTTAGTTTTAATTATGGGTAACTACACTGGCTTTAGATTATCTGAGTTAAAGCGCTTTAAGCCACTTGCAAACCAGATTAACCTCTATCAAAACGGTGATGAAAAGATTCATGAGTCAGTACGTCTAAAAGACGAATTGAATGCTTTAAAGTCTGATCCTCATAATGTATACCGTAAGTGGAAGAATGAGGCTCAAGAAAGCATTGATAATAGCAAGGATCATCAATAATGGATATCTTAGCTTATTTAAAAGGTTTCTATGAGCGCTATGCCTCTCCTTTTGAGATGGCAAAAGATGGCATTATGGGAATGAATCAGCGTAATGTAAATTACATTGGTCGTTACAATAAACGCTCCTTATTCCCACTTGTAGACAATAAGTTATTAACTAAGCAAATCGCGCTTAAAAATCACGTAAAAACACCTGATTTAATTGGATCTATCCAAAATCAGCCAGAGGTTAATAACGTCTTAAATATTATTGGCAACCATACAGAGTTTTGTATCAAACCCGCTCACGGCTCTGGTGGTAAAGGTATTTTAGTTATCAAAGATAAAAGTAAGACCACAGGAAACTTTATTAAATCCTCTGGTCAGGAAATTACTTTACACGAATTAAAACGTCACATTACTAATATCCTAGCAGGTCTATTCTCCTTAGGTGGTAAGCAAGATGTGGCTTTAATTGAGGATTTAATTCACTTTGATAATGTGTTCTCAGGCTACAGCTATGACGGTGTTCCTGATACTCGTGTGATTGTCTTCCAAGGCTTTCCTGTAATGTGCATGATGCGTTTGTCTACCTCAGCATCAGATGGAAAAGCCAATTTGCACCAAGGCGCGGTAGGTGTAGGTATCTGTGTCAGAACAGGTCGTGCCGTACGTGCTGTGCAACACAATGAGCCAATTACAATCCACCCTGATACTGATAAAGTGCTATCAGAGCTTAGAGTTCCTCATTGGAGAGAGGTGCTAGAGCTTGCAGCCTCTTGTTATGATATGTCAGGCTTAGGTTACATTGGTACTGATATCGTACTTGATAGAGATAAAGGTCCTATGCTACTTGAGTTAAACGCAAGACCAGGTCTTGCAATTCAAATTTGTAATAATGCAGGCTTATTACCAAGACTTCGTTTAATTGAAGCTATGACGAAAAAGCATCGCTTATCAATTGAACAACGTGTTGCTTTTTCTATGCAACACTTTGGCGTATTTAACGAGTAGTCCTTAACTTTGAACTAAAGCTTTAATCTCTTAAAGCTTTAGTTTTTGAAGCTACACATCCTTTCAAAATAAAATTCAATCTTTTATCAAGATCTAAATTTTTGAAAATAGAGTGAATTTTTTATCCTTGTAAATACTTATAAACTTTTATCTTTTTAATGATTTGCTATACTTATCGACATGAAATTTTTTAAGCAGATGTTAACTTTAAGTGTACTTTTGACAAGCGCAAATTGCTTTGCTCTAAGTCATGAGTGTACTTTAACTTACAGACCCAAAACTGACGAAACAGCTTTTGCAGCAGTTGGATCTTCTCTGAAGATTGCCGACAAGACTTGTATTAACTCTTATTTAGAGATCAAAGCTGATACTGTAAGCGGAGCTATCACCATTCCTAAAGGTTTATATCCTGTTTTAGAAAATTCAGACAAAAGAATTAGTTTTGCAACTATTGCAAAAGACACAGTAACTAAAGTTGAAAGCTGTGCTTTTTGCGATCCAATTGACGAGCTATTTATCGATAAAGCAAAACCTAAGACCTTGTGTGTGTTAAGTATGCTTAAGATTGAAAGTTGCGCTAAAGACAACAGCATTGCTTATCAATTACAATCTCAAAAAGAAACCAGCACAGGGCTTTGTACCCCAACCTTAGTTTATTTTGGGCGTAATGGTGATGTCTTAAATTTTGCTATCAATGATTGCAATACTATAAGTAAACCAACCTTAACTTATGATTTAAGTTTAGGTAACGTCATCAGATTTTTAGATGAGCAAATAGAAATTCACAAAGCAGACAATATGGGAATTTACTACTCTCGCCTGCCAAGTCCTAAACTTAAAAATAATGAAACTATCAATGAACAGAAGTTCATTGTAGCAAGCAAGTAAATAATAAAAGCTACAAAGCATGATTACTTTGTTGAGATAAAGAATATGTTTTTTAAAGTACTAGAATTTTTACCTGTGATTATCTTCTTTGTATGCTACAAGCTTACAAATAATTTAATTTTAGCAACTACCTTAATTGTAGGAGCTTGTTTAATCACCACCGCAATTCAATATGTAGCTACCAAACAGCTTTCAAGAATGCAGATCTTTTTAGTATTTGCAATTTTACTTTTTGGTCTACCAACTGTATTGCTAAAAGATCCTTCCATTATTAAGTGGAAAGTAACTGTGGTGAACATGCTTTTTGCACTAACCATTTTTATTTTTCAGTTTGTGCTCAAGAAGAATCCTTTCTCCTTCCTTTTACAAAAGGAATTACCAATACCAGATAAAGCCTTTGCTCTTTTAGGTGCTTATTGGATGGTATTCTTCTTTTTATCAGGTCTATTAAATGTCGTAATTGCTTTTTATTTACCTGAGCTTATAGGTGTAACAGAAAGTGAAGCTGAAGCTTTGTGGGTTGACTATAAGACCTTTGGAAATCCTATTTTAAACACAATTTTTGCCCTAATAACTGGTGTGGTACTGATTAAAAAGTACCCTGAAATCATCAAAGAAAAAACTAATAACAATAATTAAGAGGTTTTGAAAAATGCCAGATCAGAATTTTGGAAATATTAAGTATGCAGTTATTCCTGTTGCAGGTTTAGGTACTCGTCTACTACCAGCTACCAAGGCTATTCCTAAGGAGATGATGCCTTTAGTTGATAAACCTCTAATTCAATATGTGGTAACAGAGGCGGTAAAGGCTGGCATTAAAAACATTGTTTTAATCACCCATTCATCAAAGAATGCCATTGAGAATCACTTTGATACCTCTTTTGAGCTTGAGGCTACTCTTGAAAAGCGTGTAAAACGTCAGCTTTTAGCAGAAGTTCAAAACATCATTCCTGACGACGTTTCTATTCTAAGTGTACGTCAAGGTGAATCAAAAGGTTTAGCTCACGCTATTCAATGTGCAAGCCCTATTATTGGTAAAAATCCTTTTGCAGTAATTCTACCTGATGTAATCATTGATGAGAGTCAATCTAATCTTGCAACCGATAACTTGTCAGCTATGATCCGCCGTTTTGAAGAGACTGGTAATCCTCAAATCATGGTGGAGAAAGTTCCTGATGAAGCTGTAAGTGCTTATGGTATCGTCGATATTGATAAAAATGATTTAAAACCAGGTGAATCTATTGGTATTAAATCTATGGTTGAAAAGCCAAAAGTAGGTGAAGCTCCATCTAATTACGCTGTTGTAGGTCGCTATGTTCTACCAACTGAGATTTGGTCTTTATTTAAGAAGACTCCTATTGGAGCTGGTGGTGAGTTCCAGCTTACAGATACCATCGATTTACTTATGAATATGATGGATATTGAAGCATATAACATCATAGGTCGCTCACACGATTGTGGCAACAAGTTAGGTTATGTAGAAACCTTCATCGAGTATGCTTTGCGTAATAAAGAAATTGGAGCTGACTTAAAAAAATCATTAGCAAAATACTTTAATAAGTAATACCATAGTTACTCAATTTCTTTTGCTTTTGGTAACCTTTAATGAATTGGAAAATAGTATTAGCACTACTGGTTAGTTTTGCTCTGTTGATGAGCTCAAGCTACACCATGCTAATACCATTTTTACCTATCTACCTAGATAAAGAGCTAGGTGCAAGCCGTGAAAGCCTGTCCATGTGGTCAGGCTTAGTTTTTGCAATATCCTTTGCTATCAGTGCCTTTGCAGCTCCCTTGTGGGGTAAGCTTTCAGATAAGATGGGCAAAAAGCCTATGATCATCAGATCAAGTGTCTTAATTGCCATCACTTACTTTTTAGCAGGTATTGTCACCACTCCTTTTGAACTATTTCTGGTTCGTGCCTTCCAAGGTGTAGCTGCTGGTTTATGGCCTGCTTGTCTTGTGATGCTTTCAGCCTATGCTCCTAAAAAGAAATTAGGTTTTGCCATGGGGTTAATGCAAAGTGCTAACATTACAGGATCAATTTTAGGTCCACTATTAGGTGGTATTCTTGCAACCTCCTTTGGTATGAGAAATTCATTTTTTATAGGAGCTGCTGCCTTATCTTTAATTAGTATTACCACTATTCTTTTTATTAAAGAGCCACCAAAACAAGAAAGTATAGATCCTGTAAATCAAAAGGCTCCTGGGTATTTATCCTTACTTAAAGACAAGAATCTTTTAATCCTATTATTTGTAGTAGGTTTTACCAATTTTGTCATCATGCAAATTCAGCCTATTGTAGCTTTATATGTGGAAAAGCTAAATCAAAGCTCTCATGATGTCATGATTTTATCTGGCTTAGTACTATCTTTAGGTGGTTTTGCAGGAGCAATAGCTGCTCCTATTTGGGGTAAAGCAGGACAAAAACACGGCTTTTATAAAACTCTTACCCTCTCTCTAATCGTGGCAGGAACCTTAATTGCTATGCAAGGTCTACCAAATATGCTTTGGTTATTTGCCCTTATGCAATTTGTTTGTGGTTTAGCTTTTTCAGGTATCTTCCCATCAGCAAACTCAATTTTAGTGCTCTTTACTCCAAGTAACATCCGTGGCACTGGCTTTGGTCTACTCTTCTCTGCCCAAATGGTAGGTGGTGCTATAGGTCCTATCATAGGTGGCTTTTTAGTAACCTTCCTATCCTTTAATAGCGTTTACTTTGCCTCAGGATCTGTATTAGTTGTTTTAGGTTTATACCTTATTACGTTAGCTCCTAAAACTTTTAAACAAAGAGCTAATGCTAACAGCTCTAACAACTAAACTTTAATGCACCTAATTTAATCATTTCTGTCACTTTAAAGCGCATTTTCACCTAATTTAGGCTCATTTATGAGCATTTATAATTTCGTGTTCTTAACTTATCTATACTACACTTAAGTTCTTAACTTAAGAGATCCTATTTATGCAAGACGAATACATCGGACAAAGAATCAAACAAGTACTTTTTGATAAACGTATGACAGGTTTTGAGCTAGCCTCTAAAGCCATGATCTCAGAAGGTGGTTTATCACAAATCATCAACGGCAAGATTAAAAACTTAAAAGTTGATACGGCTTTGAGAATTGCAAATGCTCTAGAAGTTTCATTAATGTGGTTAATCTCTGGTGTAGGAACTCCAGAGGACACAGAGAATGTAAGCCTTAACAGTGGTAATTTGCAAGACTACTATCAAATCCCAAGATATGAAGTGCAGTTTGATCCTAGTTTAGACAGTAAAGTAAAATTCATCGAGTATAAGTACGATAGATTAACCTCCTTTCACAAATCCTACTTTGACAAGTATGGGGTGAGTGACGCCTCTTTATGCAAGAGCTTTAAAGTTCAAGGCGATAGCATGGAGCCTTTAATTAGAAATGGCGATTATGTAGTGGTAGATTGCTCTTCTAAAAATGTAATTGATGGCGATATCTACGCTTTTTGTGATGCTAAAGGCTTACATGTAAAAAGACTAATTGTGCCACTTCGTGGTGGTTTAATTATTCGCTCCGACAATGATAGTTATCAAGATGAGTTCTTATCAAAAGAGGAAGTTTGTAATTTAACCATCATAGGTCATGTAATTGATAGAGCTGGATCTTTGATGGGAGCTTAACCTTTTTTGAAGTGCGACATACTTTTATCGTTTGGTGTTTTTAAAATAAATTAAAGCTTTCTATAATTGAAAGCATGAGACGCACTAACTATATAATTTGGTTAATTATTTTTAATATCTTAGTTTTAAGCAGTACTAATACTTTAGTAATGCCCTTTTTATTGATGTACTTAAAAGAAGATCTTTTCTGTACTGAAGATTCCTTAAGTTTCTATACCGCCTCTTGTTACTCTATAACCTTCATTGTAAGCATGATAGCAGCGCCTTTATGGGGCAAATTGTCCGATAAAATCGGCAAGAAAAGCATGCTTTTAAGAGTTCTAATACTCATAGTTATCTCCTATTATTTAGCAAGTATCTGCACAAGTGCCCTTCAATTTTTACTAGTAAGAGCCTTCCAAGGCCTAGCCTGTGGTATGACCCCAGCACTTTTAGCCTTTGTCACCACTCATTCAGAACAACAGGACACTGGTAAACACATGGGGCTTGTTCAAAGCTCAAACCTCATAGGTGTTATCATTGGTCCTTGTTTAGGTGGCTTGATTGCGCAATTCTTTGGTGTCAGAGCTTGTTTTTATCTAATGCAAGTTTTAGTGTTAGCACTTCTATTATTAGATGTGGTTTTCTTAAAAGAGCCTCAAAAAATTGAAGAGAAGGCTGTTTCATCATCTCACACACCTCTATCTAAACTCTTGCAAGATCCGATTTTACAATCCTTATCAAGTTGCATGTTTGTGCATGCGCTTGTCATTATGATGATAGTACCAATGCTATCTGACTACGTGATAAGACTTAGTGCAAAAGAGAATGATTTACCAATTGCCCTATCTGGAATTATTTTTTCTTTAAGTGGTATTGCAGGTGCTATCTGCTCTCCTTTTTGGGGAAGTCGTGGCTCACAAAAAGGCTACCTTAGAATTTTGCATATAGCAGTACTAGGTGCAAGTATCTTCTACCTTGTGATCTTTAATGTCACCAATATCTATCTATTTGCCTTGGTGCAATTTCTATTTGGTACTTGCATTTGCGCTATCGCCCCTTGCTGTCATAGCATTGGTGCTAAACGCTTTAACAAAGACGATCACACCAAAGTCTTTGCTATTCTCTATAGTTTCTCGCAACTTGGTAATCTAACAGGTCCTATAGTAGGTACTTTGGTAATTACCTTTTTAGATAGTCAATATGTTTTTTTAACTATTAGCAGTATCCTGCTGTTTTTGAGTATCTACCTACTCTCTATTATTGTGATAAATAGCAAAAAAACTTCATAAAAACGGTTATAGATCAAGAGGTTGTATAATACAATAACCAAAATTAAGTATACTCAAAGTTTTCTTATTGAGAATTATTCTTAATAATTTCTCTTTAAAAGTTAATTTTTTTATTCTATTATATACACATCAAGACAGACGAATAAGGCAATATGTTACAGAGAAGAAACAGCAAACAGCGCTTGATCATAAGAGAGTTCTTAAAAGATCGTTATGATCATCCAACAGCAGATAAGTTGTTTAACGAAATTAAAGAAGAGCATCCTAATTTTTCGTTAGGAACTGTGTATAGAAACTTATTGTTTCTAACTCAAATTGGTGAGATCCAAGCTTTAGATGTAGGCGACGGCTCTACCCATTTTGATCCTAACCCATTGCCTCATGCACACTTCTTTTGCAAAGAATGTAAGTGTGTGACAGATGTAAAGATGGATAACTATGACGAAATTTGTAAGTTAGCATCCACCAACATCAAAGGTCAGATTCAAAGATGCAGTGTTTATTTAGAAGGAATTTGTCAACACTGTTTAAAGATTAACAAAAATTCCTCAAACAAAAAAGAATAAATAATTAAGGAGACGATTATGTCATTTGTATGTAAAGTTTGTGGGTATGTTTACGAAGGTCCTGAAGCCCCAGAAGAGTGCCCACTATGTCACAAGAAAGGAGTATTTATGGATACTAATGCACAAGCAACCAAAAAGAATAAATACGCAGGCACCCGTACTGAGCAGAACCTAAAAGATGCTTTTGCAGGTGAATCTCAAGCTCGCAATAAGTACACCTACTTTGCATCTGTGGCTAAGAAAGCTGGTTACGAGCAAATTGCAGCACTATTCTTAAAGACCGCTGAAAACGAGAAAGAGCACGCTAAGATGTGGTTTAAGGAGTTAGGTGAGCTGGGTGACACCGCTGCTAACTTAAAGGCTGCTGCTGAAGGTGAAAACTTTGAGTGGACCGACATGTACGACAACATGGCAAAGGTTGCTGATGAAGAAGGTTTCCCAGAGCTTGCAGCTAAATTTAGAGGCGTAGCTGCCATCGAAAAGATGCACGAGGAGCGCTACAGAAAACTTTTAGCTAACGTTGAAGAGAAGAAAGTATTCGAAAAGTCTGGCGTTACTGTTTGGGAATGCCGCAACTGCGGTCACATTGTTGTAGGTACTAAGGCACCTGAGATCTGCCCTATCTGCAATCACCCACAAAGCTACTTTGAAGTTCACGAGGAAAACTACTAATTCTGTTTAAGTTTTCTCATTACCTTCCAAACACAAAGCCTCTTATGAGGCTTTGTGTTTAATTAAATCAATATTGCAAATCCTTACAAATTATGTTTAAACCGTTGTAGCAAAGCTACTACAACGTTTTAGACTTTTAACTAGTTCACAATTTAACCTTTTATCACCATCAAAATTACACTTTGTGAGTAAATCTCACATACTTGATAACTTTTTTCATCTAAAATTTGAAGAGATTTTTGTGTAATTTATTAAAACAAAACTGTTGATAAGGTATGCATATGATAAATTTTGATAATATCAAGCTTACAAAAAAGTTCTTCTCTATCTTTGTGGGAATTCTATCCTTACTATTGATAGTAACCATTACCTTAACTGTAAGATCAAGCTTTGCAGTTAACTCCTCAGAACGCGTAGTGCATGAGGTTATTCCTGCCATACAATCTATCTGTGATGTACAAGCAGACTTTAAAGATACTCGTATCTATGCTATTAAGTTGCCAACTGCTACTGATGAAGCTAGAGAGCAACTTATTAAAGACTACAAGGAAACTATAGCTCACATTCTAGAGCATGTAGAAGGCTTTAGAGGCATGATTAAAGATAACTACGTAAATGAAATGAAAACTGTAGTTCAAGCCTATAACGACATCACCTTAAATGATCTTGAAAAAGCTATTGAAGCTGGTGACTTAATGCGTGCTAATGAAGTGATTAAAATTCAATTAGTTCCACTTGGCAAAAGGTTTGATGAAGTTTCTATCAAAATCAATGACGAATTAGCACAAGATACAAAAATCGCTTCTGATGAACTAACCTCAGATGTTGATCCTACCATCAACAACATCTTATTAGTAATCGTAATTCTTTTAGCTTTAGTAAGCTTACGTGGCTTATCAAAATCCATTGTTAACAGAATTAACCAAGTCTCAAAATGTGCTGATGCTTTAGCCTCTGGTGACTTAACTCAAAAGATCCCTCACTTAGGTGGTGACGAGATTGGTCAATTAGGTCGTGATATCAATAAGGTTATTGAAAACTTAAATGCTATCGTAAAAGATATGAAGGATGATTCAAAGACCTTAAATCATGCAACTGATGATGTTAATGAAATTACTAATGTAATTAACGATAAGAGTAATAACGTTTTAGACAGAGTGATTACTATCTCCTCAGCAGCTGAAGAAATGGTTGCAACCTCCCTTGAAGTAGCTTCAAACTGCTCTTTAGCTGCAGGATCTTCAGAAGAAGCTAAAAATGTAGCTGTTGAAGGCATGAATGTGGTTGTAAACACTGTTGATGAGATCAAAAACCACGCTGTTAAGACTCGTGAGGATGCAAACTTAATCTTAGAGCTTGGTAATAAGACTCAACAGATTAACTCTATTATTTCTACCATTCAGGATATTGCATCACAAACTAACTTACTTGCTCTAAACGCTGCTATTGAAGCTGCTCGTGCAGGTGAGTATGGTAAAGGCTTCGCTGTTGTAGCAGATGAAGTTCGTGCACTAGCAGTTCGATCAGCTGATGCAACTAAAGAGATTAACACTATGATAACCTCAGTAATCGAGGATGTTCAAAAGTCTAATGATTCTATCATTGATACTGTAAATAAGATGGATGCTATCGCTCAAAACGCTGGACAATTACAAAATACCTTAGATGTAATTACCCAGAAGGTTGGTGATGTAAATGCTCAAATTACTCAAATTGCAGCTGCTACAGAGCAACAAACTGGTACCTCAAAAGAGATGTCAACTCACTTACAGGAGATTAAAGGCCGTACTCAAGAAGCTACAGACAGTGCAACAAGTGCTCGCCAGATCATGGATAAGTTCATTGAAATTTCTCATGACATGAACGAGACTGTAAACAAGTTTAAAGTTTAATTGATACTTTATTAAACAATTTTGTTTTAAGGCTCAACATATAGTTGAGTCTTTTTGTACGCAAATTCTTACAATTTTGATAGGAAATCTAAGTTTAATACAGTAAACGTTTCTTAATAAAACTGTTTCTCGTTTCACAAAAATAATATTTTCTTGTCAGATTACCCTAAATTTCAGAAGTTAAACATAATTTTTCTTAAAACTTTAGTAAAATTTGTCGTATAGATTATTAGTAATCTTTAATGATTAAATTATCATTGGGTATGAATGGATAAGGTAAGATTATGAAAAAGTCGGTATCTATTAGAAAACAATTTATCATTGTGCAAGCTATCCTTTTTGTTTTGCTAGTTTGCATTGGTATCACCTCTATTGTAAAAGCTCAGCAAGCCTCTGCGTCTTGTGACAGAGTGGTAGAAGAGATTCTGCCTGGTATTGATCACTTAGGCGATGTACAGGCTATTTTTAAAGAATATCGTATTACCGCAATTAAATTACCAACAGCTCAAGGTAAAGACTTTGATGATTTAGTTAATCAATATGAAAATAATCGTCAGTTAATGAGAAAAAACTTAGATGGTTTGAAAGTTGTTTTAAATCAAGAGCAAATTACTGGTTTTGAAAAAATCATTCAAGCTTATAGCCATCAAGTAATAAATGTTCTAATACCTGAAGTAAAGCAAGGCAAAATTGCAAATGCTATCTTGCTAATCAAAGAGCAATTAGTTCCACTTGGAAATCAATTTGATGATCACACTGCTAAAATGACAGCTTACTTAGAGCAAGTATCTCATCAAGATGCAGAACAATTAAAGTCTGATATTAGCCCTGTTACCACAAACGTAGTATTACTATTAGTGATCATTTTATCTGCAAGCTTCTTCTATAAACTTGCTAACTCCATTACTACAAGAGTTGAAAAATTAGGTAAAGAAGCAGATTTAATCTCCCGTGGTATTTTGACTAAAAAGGTTGATCACTTAGGTACTGATGAAATTGGTAAATTAGGTCAAGATGTTAATAGCATTGTAACAAACTTAAGTTCTATCGTAACAGACATGAAGTCAGATTCAGATACCTTAAGTACTGCTACAGGTGAAGTTAACACCATTACTAATACCATCAATGATAAGAGTAATCAGGTTCTAGATAAAGTAATCACTATCTCCTCAGCAGCTGAAGAAATGGTTGCAACCTCTTTAGAGATCGCCTCAAACTGCTCTCTTGCAGCTACCTCATCTGAGGAAGCTAAAAAGGTTGCAGTTGAAGGCATGAATGTGGTTGTAAACACTGTTGATGAAATTAAAAACCACGCTGTTAAGACTCGTGAGGATGCAAACTTAATCTTAGAGCTTGGTAATAAGACCCAGCAGATTAACTCAATTATTTCTACCATTCAGGATATTGCATCTCAAACTAACTTACTTGCTCTAAACGCTGCTATTGAAGCTGCTCGTGCTGGTGAATATGGTAAAGGCTTCGCAGTGGTTGCAGATGAGGTTCGTGCTCTAGCAGTTCGCTCAGCTGATGCAACTAAAGAGATTAACACTATGATAACCTCTGTAATTGAGGATGTTCAAAAGTCTAATGACTCTATCATTGATACTGTAAATAAGATGGATGCTATCGCTCAAAACGCTGGTCAATTACAAAATACCTTAGATGTAATTACCCAGAAGGTTGGCGATGTACATCTTGAGATCACACAGATTGCTACTGCTACAGAGCAACAAACTGGTACTTCAAAAGAGATGTCTACTCACTTACAGCAAATCAAGAGCAATACTCAGGATGTTACCGAGAATATTGGTCAAGCTAAAGCTACTATGGATAAATTTATGGACATCTCCGAGAAGATGCATGAGACTGTAAATAAATTTACTATTTAACCTTATCCTTAAAAATGCGCAACAAAACTTCAAGTTGTTTTTCAGCTTGAAGTTTTTTTATGCTTTTAGTGAACTTTCTTTTACAATATACATCTAAGCTACGTTCATAGAAAAAAATTCACACTATAAGGTAAGCTCCATGCTTTCAAAACTAAAACATTTTGCTTATGCTCCTGTTTTAATAAGTTTTATTATTTGCCTAGGTATATTTACACTATTTCGTGTAGGACTTAGCATTTGGCACTATGATCTTGTTAAGGACAATTTACTTACAGTATTTACCTATGGTCTGCGCTATGACTTATCTATACTCTCCTCGTTATTTGCGCTGTCACTATTACTAAGAGTCTTTAACTCTTTCTTTAAATCAAGCTTAAAACCAATAATTTTCCTTGAGAGAATAGTACTTACTGTTTGTGTATCCATAGTATTAGTTACAGAACTTACCACTCCATCATTCATTCTTGAATATGGCGTAAGACCAAACCATATTTATGTTGAGTATTTAATTTATCCAAAAGAAGTGGTCTCTATGCTAATTCAAGGTCATACCCTTGAAAGCATCGCATTTGTAAGCATTTTAGGTATATTTGCTTATTTTTATTTTAGATTTACTAAAAGACTATTTGCTAATATTAAGCCAATTTCTATTCCACTAAATCTTTTAGGCTTAATCGTATTTACCATTGTTTTTGGTCTATGTATTCGTGGTACTTTAGGACATAAGCCACTAAATCCATCTAATGCAAGTTTTTCAAACGTGCCACTTGCTAACACTATTCCATATAATTCCTTATTTAACATTTTCTATGAGTTAAGACATCTAGGTCAGGATGACGTCAAAGGAAATCAGATTTACGCTTTTGCAACTGAAAATGAGGTACTTGATAATTTGCAGTACCTATCAGCTCGTACTGTTCCTACACTTACAAAAGAATGCCCTATCAATCAAATTATCGAGCCAAGCATTAAGCCTTTGCAAAAACGTAATATAGTTATTGTGCTCATGGAAAGCTTTGGTGCTCGCTATGTAAAATCCTTAGGTGGCGATGATATTGCACCTAATTTTGAGAAGTTAAAAGAGCAAGGCTGGTTCTTTGAGAGAATGTACGCAGCAGGTCACCGCTCAGTGCGTGGTATTGAAGCTGTAACAGCTTCTATGCCTATAAGTCCACTGCCAAGTATTGTGAAATTAACCGCTCAAAATGAGCTTACCACAATCTTTTCTGTATATAAAAAGCTAGGCTATAACACTTCCTTTATCTATGGTGGAGAGTCTCACTTTGACAATATGCGCCGTTACTTCTTTGGCAATGGTGTAGATCATATTACAGAACAAAAAGATTATAAAAATCCAAAGTTTGTATCTTCATGGGGTGTATCAGATGAAGATCTCTTTGAAAGAGCTAACAATAATTTTGTAGAGTTTTCAAAAGAAGGAAAGCCTTTTGCGTCAATCGTTTTTACCTCCTCTTTCCATGATCCTTTTGATATTCCTGAAGGCAAGGTAAACATTGATGGCATCAAAACAGATGATCCTAAACGTTTATTAGCAGCTAAATATGCTGATTACGCTTTAGGCAAGTTCTTTGAACAAGCTCAAAAAGAGGACTACTACAAGAATACCGTGTTTGTAGTGATAGCAGATCACGACTCTCGTGTACGCGGTTTAGATGGCTTTCCTCTTACTAACTACTCTATTCCAGCATTAATTATCAGTCCTGATATTACCCCTCACAAAGATACAAGAGTGGTAAGTCAGATTGATATTATGCCAACTATCTTCTCTATTACTGGCGTACAAGGACAAATTCCTTCTGTAGGTCAAGATTTGACAAGATCTGATATTATTCAAAGAGCTTTAATTGCTTATAACGAGATCTTTGGTGTGGTAGATGCTAAAACTAATACCTTGACCCTGTTACAACCTCAAGAGAAGTCACAACTCTACGAGATTAAAGCAGGTAATCGCATAAGTTTAATTAAGATTAACTTACCTAAAACAGATCTTCAAAAAGAGATTAGTTTTGAGAATTTAGGTCCTGTGATCTTTAAAAAGGAATACAACAAGTTGTCGTGTGTGAAGGGACTTGAACAGATTACTTTAAAATAGGATAGGAAAAAGGCTGCTTTATGCAGCCTTTAATATTTGTTAAGAGCGTTTTTTAGCTTCATAAGCTAAAAACTTAACAAAGTTTTCAAGCTTTGCTTCGGTGCTAGCATTTCTACCTTTAATAGTTAGAAGCACTAACTGATCTTTATCCCCATAAACAACAGCCTCAAGCTTTTCTTTTGGACATTCAAAGCTCCAAGCGTTTTCAATTAAATTTGAACGGCTAGGAACTTCGCAATTCATCTGCTCAGAGGCTACACGAGAATAAGTCTCAGCTGAAGTTAAAAGCTCACTTTCTTTTTCAATGCTTGTAACACTTACAGCAATTTGATTTTCAGCATCTAAATAGGTAAGTGAATTCTCAAGGCTAGGATTTGGCATTACAGACCAGCCAAAAGGGCAAGGAATTTCTTTTTCATTACTCTCTTTAGACTGGGAAACCACAAAGGTCTCTGACACCATATTCTCACTTTGCTCTTTGGTGTTTTCATCTTCAGCAAAAGCAGAAGTCATAACTCCTAAAGCTAAAGCACTTAAAAGAAATACGCTCTTTTTCATAAACTAATTACTTCTTTAAGGTGTTGATAATGTCATCAGAGATAACTTGAACATCTCTGTTACCATCAAAAGCATCATAAATAGTTGGAGCTGTCTTTGATAGCTCTTTATAGAAAGCAACTAAAGGCTCGGTTTGCTCGTGGTAAACCTTTAGACGATTACGTACAGTGCTCTCCTCGTCATCAGGACGAATTACAAGATCTTCACCTGTTACATCGTCTTTACCTTCAACCTTAGGTGGGTTGTAAACGATGTGATAGGTTCTGCCTGAAGCTAAGTGTACACGACGACCAGACATACGCTTTACAATCTTCTCATCAGGTACTTGTAACTCAACAACTGCATCAATAACAATACCGTTATCTACTAAAGCTTGAGCTTGAGGAATGGTACGAGGGAAACCGTCGAATAAGAAACCATTCTTGCAGTCGTCTTGAGCAATACGCTCTTTAACTAAACCTAAAATGATCTCATCAGATACTAACTTACCAGCATCCATAACAGCTTTTGCTTGCTTACCAAGCTCAGTACCAGCCTTAATAGCAGCACGTAACATATCACCAGTGGAAATTTGAGGAATGTTAAAAGCTTTAGTTAAGTTTTGAGCTTGAGTTCCTTTACCTGCACCTGGAGGTCCTAGTAAGATAATACGCATTTTTGATCCTTTAAATTGAAATGAAAAAATAAAACAATAGCAAGATTATAACATTAGATGAGCTTCTGTTTAAGCTTATAGAGGTCATAAGCTTAAATTTTTACTGATGATTTTGTAATATAGGAAACCATTCTTTCTTTGGCTTTGCTTCCATTAGCCTATCAAGTTTAATGATAACTTTAGGTGAGATCCTATCGTCTATAAATATACTTTTTGAAAACACAAATTCTATGCCATCTGGCAACAATAAAAAGTTTTTGGGTGAAACTTCAATTTGAGCTAATAACAAAGGTAATTTGTCACTATTAACCTTAGCATATGCATCGCTGATGATATTTTTGCAGATTAAAGCTGCAAGGCTTGGATCTCCAAATAGATCATTAAAGTGAATTATTTTTGAGGTGGTGATGTTGTAATTAAAGATCTCAGTAAAACCAATGTTCTGCTGATTAAACTGTTGTTCGACATTTGCAATAATTGTCGCAAAATTAAAATCCGATACCACTCTGTAGTCTATATCTACCTCTTGCTGTGCAACTTCCCTTTTAACGTCATCAAAATCAATGTCGTCAAAATCTCTATTTCCAGTTATATAACTAATGTAGTTATGCTCAAATTTACTTACAAAGTAATTGATAAAAGAGTTACAGGATTTTTGGTATTTTTTAAGTTCACACAACTTAGGGTATTTAACATTCGTCTTAGTATAAGTTCTATCAATGACTAGAGTTTTCTTCTCTTGATTTAATTGATGTAATTGATTAAAGGATAAATCATCTGCAGTAGCTTTCACTGATAAGCTTAAGATAAAAACACTTACTAGTAATAACAGAGTTTTTAACACTTTAATTATCCTTAATAATTTGAGTTATAGTGGAAATAACTTTGCCACAAGTAAGCTTAGTTTCAAGCTCTTGCCCAAGTTTAATATTATCTATTGAGGCAACCTTATGCTCCTCATTATAGGTAATAGAATAACCTCTTTTTAAGATAGCTAAAGGATTTAAGGTCTCAAGTTTAGCAAGATCTTTTTGATAAAGTTGAAGCATTGAGGAGAACTTATCTTCAAGGCGTAAACTTTGCAAAGCTAAGACACTTTGTTGCAAGGTATTTTGGCGTTTAGAGATTAAAGTTGTAAGAGCATTATCAAGTCTTAACTTGGTGTTATCAAAATCTAATCTATCTACTCTATTGTCAACTATATTTCTAATAGCTTCATTCAATTTATTGATTAAAGCTTCCACCTTAAGTTGCTTTTGATTAACTAAAGCTTGAGGTTCATACTGACTTAAATTTTGATTTAATTGTTGTAACTTTAAATTCAGATTTGTAATTTTATTTTGTAGACTATGTTGCAACTGTCGAACTAAAAACTGAAGTCTTTGCTCATGATTTTGAATGTACAAAAGTGGATTACAACTTTTTAATCTTTGATTTAGATTAGCAAGTGCCATTTTTTTGTCATCTAAAACTGAGGCTATAGCATTATTTAACCTTTCAGAGCATTCTGTTACAAAAGCATATAACTCTTGTTTTGTAACTTGAGTTACAAAAGTTGCCGCTGCTGTCGGAGTGGCAGCTCGAACATCAGCTGCAAAGTCTGTAAGTGCTACATCAGGCTCATGACCTACAGCACTTATAATAGGTATTGGGCAATTAGCAACATCTCGTACTAGAGCTTCATCAGAAAAAGGTAACAGATCCTCAAAAGAGCCTCCTCCACGCCCGATGATTAACACATCGCAAATATTGTCCTCAATAGCTTGTTTTAAAGCTTTTCTCAAGGAAGCTGGAGCTTCTTTGCCTTGAACTAGAGCTTTATAAAGCACGATATGTACGCCATCATTACGAAGCTCAATGGTTCTTTCAATATCGTGTAGTACTTGACCTTCTGAAGATGTAATCACACCAACAGTATTTACAAATCTTGGGATCTCTCTTTTGTGTAGGTCAAATATACCTTGTGAGGCTAACTTTTCTTTAAGGAGTCTTAATTGCTCCATAATTTGGCCTAAGCCAACCTCTTCCATTCTATGAGCTACTAATTTGAATTGACCGGTTTTCTGATAGATAGAGCTTTGACCTGTGATGCGAACTTTAAGACCAACTTTAGGCTCAAAGTGTAGGCTATTGGCAACAGATTGCCACATAATGCAATCTACACTTGAAAGTTCATCTTTGATTTTGAAGTAAAGGTGACTGTAACGTTTAAGTTCACTAATCTCGCCTTCAACAGTGGCATAACCAAAATTTCTGATAGCTTGATCAGTAAGCTTTACATACTCTGATACAGATAAGACTCTGACGTTAGAGTTATTTCTACTAGTAGTAGTTATCTCATTCTCATCAACAATATTTACTACGTCATTAAATTGCATAAATCACCTTCTGTCAATTACGTAATTCTAGCATTATCTTAAATTTGCTCAAAATATAAATAATGATAAGACGATGACAATCAGCAATTAGATATTTATGCCGATTGAGCAAATTTTTAATATAACTTATTGATATTCAATTTAAAAACAAAAGCACTAATTGTTAAAAAATATTAAATTTTTTGTTGACATAGGAAAATTATTCTATATAATGGCACACATCGGATGCGGGAATAGCTCAGTTGGTAGAGCATAACCTTGCCATGGTTAGGGTCGCGAGTTCGAACCTCGTTTCCCGCTCC
>CACZXZ010000016.1:22553-60101 GCA_902785325.1 uncultured Succinivibrio sp.
TTGCCCAGGTGGTGAAATTGGTAGACACAAGGGACTTAAAATCCCTCGGAACTTATACTTCCGTGTCGGTTCGACTCCGACCCCGGGCACCACTTCAAAAGAAGTGATGCAACTTTATGAAAATCCACACTGATGCCCAGGTGGTGAAATTGGTAGACACAAGGGACTTAAAATCCCTCGGAACTTATACTTCCGTGTCGGTTCGACTCCGACCCCGGGCACCACTGTTAACCATCCTCGAAGTTTCCCCAACAAAACAAAAATCAAGAACAATCGAGATCTGTCTTAAGATTGTCTGCTCTATTCAATACTGGATAGTGTAAGATTAAAACCGAGATCTTAGGGTTTGGTATTGGATTTCTTTGATTGGAGCGGGAAACGAGGTTCGAACTCGCGACCCTAACCATGGCAAGGTTATGCTCTACCAACTGAGCTATTCCCGCAAGATTTTTTGATTTATGCTTGGAGCGGGAAACGAGGTTCGAACTCGCGACCCTAACCATGGCAAGGTTATGCTCTACCAACTGAGCTATTCCCGCGTTCACTAAGCATAGATTTTCTGATTTTTGTTTGGAGCGGGAAACGAGGTTCGAACTCGCGACCCTAACCATGGCAAGGTTATGCTCTACCAACTGAGCTATTCCCGCATCCAACGGGTTGTCATTATACGCAACAAATTTTTTACTTTTTTCATCTTAAGACGTTTGTTTTTGCCAATTTAGGATTACTAGTTCTTTTTTATAGATCATAATTTGCCTATTTTAGGTGGCAATACCTTGCCACTTTTTTGGCATTTTAAAAATGGCAATTCTCTGCTTTAATTTTTAGAAAATTTTAGTAGCAATTAAATTTCTTTTAATTCAGATAGTTAATTATCTTTTTATCTTTTCTATATAAAACTTGGCACGATATTTTCATATTAAAAATCACAACAAGCAATTATAAAAATTGCAAATATAGGAGAGAAAAAAAATGGCACTATATGTAACAACTAACGTATCTTCTTTGAACGGTCAAAGAAGATTAAGTAACGCTACTAAGTCTCTTGATTCTACTTATCAACACTTAGCTTCTGGTAAACGTATTAACTCTGCTAAAGATGATGCTGCAGGTTTGCAGATCTCTAACCGTTTAACCAATCAGATTGACGGTTTAAAGCAAGGTAATCGTAACGCTAACGACGGTATCGCTCTATGTCAAACTATGGAAGGTGCTCTAGATGAGACCACTACCATGTTACAACGTATCCGTACTTTAGCAATTCAGGCAGCTAACGGTACTAATACCACTGTAGATAGAGTTGCAATTCAACAAGAAATTGCTCAGTTATCTCAAGAAATCACTCGTATTGCATGTAAGACTACTTTCGCAGGTCGTCAATGTCTTGCAGGTGTCGATGGTGCTGATAAAGGTGGCGTACTTGACTCTAAAGGTCAATGTGCCTTCCAGGTAGGTGCTTACGCCTTTGATACTTTATCTATCAGTATGTCAAAAGGCTTTACCTTATCTGGTATCTTCCAGAGTGCTCACCCTGGTATAAATATTACCGATCAAAAGAAAACTGCAGAGCAAACCGCAGGTCTTTATATCGGTGCTGACGGTCACTTTGAATTTAACTGTTACACTCAATGTAATGCCCAGTACACAATTCAAGCAATCGACGATTTAATCAATATCGTTGATTCAAAGCGCGCTGAACTTGGTGCTATTCAAAATCGTATGGAATCTACCATCCGTAACCAAGAAAACGTTGCTGAAAACGTCTCTGATGCAAGATCTCGTATCCGTGATGCAGATTATGCTGAGGAGTCATCAAACTTAGCAGCTCAAAACATTATTCAACAAGCTGCAACTACAATTTTAACTCAGGCTAACCAAAGACCTTCAATTGCAATGTCATTATTAAATGGAGGTTAGTCTAAGTAACTATTAAAACCTAAAAGGTTTCTCTCCTGAGCATTTAATGCTCATTGGCCGGGGGAACAAAATTACCTCGGCCCTTTTTGAGAAGATCCTAATGTAGGTAACAACTGTTTTTAAATCACCTTAAAACCACTGGTTTTGAGGGCATTTTGTTTGCTTTTACTAAAGTAATTTGTAAAAGCATCCATTTTTAACCAATACTTTAACCTTTATATAAGGTAAACTACTTTATATAGTAGTGCCTCTCTAAAACATAAGAGCCTTTCTTAAAATTACCTTTTATAGTTAATGCTTTTTATAGCAGCCAAAGTTTTCCTGAAAACTAAATTCAAAACAATTTAAGTGATATAGCCAAAGTTCATTATTCTATTGGCATAAGTCATCAAAGCTTCATCATAATTCAAGCTATCTGGTCAAAAGCTATTCTAGAGAACCTGCATAATAAAGATCCAAAATTTCAATTTAGGAAAGATTAGTACCTAGCCCAAAACTAAACTATTAAGAATTTAAATCTTTTGTTTGAGATCTATTATCCTCGATAAAACTTTTGACACTTATACCTAAAAATAAGCTGTTTATGCGGTGGCAAAAAATTGCCACCTTAAAACTCACCTTTATTAATCTACTATTATTCATCAATTCTAAAATTTTTCATATATGAAATTATCTTTAATTTTCAGACAGTTATATAAATTCAATTCTCTACATTTAAAACTTGGCACGATTATTTCATATAAATAATTATCCAAGAGAGTTATTATTTTTGGAGAGAATAAATAATAACAACAGAGCCTCTTAGGATGTAAAAAAAACACCAATTATGTTGGATTTTTTGGGGAGAAAATAAAAATGGCTCTATATGTAACAACAAACGTATCTTCTTTAAATGGTCAAAGAAGATTAAACAACGCAACTAAGTCTCTTGATTCTACTTATCAACACTTAGCTTCTGGTAAACGTATTAACTCTGCTAAAGATGATGCTGCAGGTTTACAGATCTCTAACCGTTTAACCAATCAGATTGACGGTTTAAAGCAAGGTAATCGTAATGCTAACGACGGTATCGCTCTATGTCAAACTATGGAAGGTGCTCTAGATGAGACCACTACCATGTTACAACGTATCCGTACTTTAGCAATTCAGGCTGCTAACGGTACTAATACCACTGTTGATAGACAAGCTATCCAAGAGGAAGTTGAACAACTATCTCAAGAAATTACCCGTATTGCATGTAAGACAACCTATGCAGGACGTCAATGTATTGCAGGCGTTGGTGGTAAAGATAAGGGCGGTGTATTAAACAAGGAAGGTACTTGTTCATTCCAAGTTGGTGCATATGCCTTTGATACCTTATCTATCACCATGTCTACAGGCTTTACAATGTCAGGTATCTGTGAGGGTGTAGGTAACCTTCCAGGTGGTACAAAGATTGAAGCTAGTGGTACAAAAATTACCACTACAACAGGTATTTATAAGACAGCTGATGGATCCTACTGTTTCTCAGTATATTCAGCATCAGCTGCCCAACACACTATCGAATCTATCGATAAGATGATTAACATGGTAGATTCAAAGCGTGCTGAACTTGGTGCTTTACAAAACCGTATGGAATCTACCATCCGTAACCAAGAAAACGTAGCTGAGAATGTTACTGATGCAAGATCACGTATCCGTGATGCTGATTACGCAGAAGAATCCTCTGCATTAGCTGCTCAAAACATTATTCAGCAAGCAGCAACCACTGTATTAACTCAAGCTAACTCAAGGCCTCAAATTGCTCTAAGCTTGCTAGGTGGTTAACCTAAAATAATACTCCCCATAGATGATCCTTTAATTAGGATCATCTAGGTGAGAATTAGTTTAAAAGATTTAGATAAAGAAAAGTTACAAAGAAAGGTTAAGCGTATACAGAAATACCGACCATATTTTGTATCTGCTCTCTTTTATCCTGATTTTGAACTTGGTTGTAAGCAAAAATTTGAGTAGATTGAGGTTTACGTTGCATGTATTCTTGAGAAACTTGTGCAAAGCTTTCCTCATCAGCTTTTGTTGAATACTTTTCTTGATATTCAACAGTCTTCGCTTCTTGTTTTACCTTGTCATTTAATGCTGGCTTTTCAAATAAATTTTGACGGGCAACCCTTTGGTTTTGGGTATTGCTAATTACTTGATAAGCATAATTGTTAGCATTAACTTGGTTAATTGCCATAATTCTTTCCTGTACTTAAGACAAAAAAGCTTATACAAGCTCTTCTTATATTTTATATGCTAATGGCAAAATTTGCCACTTTTGAAAAAATATGATGTAAATCTTTTGCACTAGGTCAAATTAATGCTGCTCGTTTACTTTTTTCCAGGTGACCTCATTGCGCACATAAAGTGGTAGCGCCTCCTCTGGATTTACAACATCACCACTCTTAAATAAGCGTTCACCCTCTGTAAGCATGAACTGAGCTTGTGGGAAAGCTGCTTGCTTTTCAAAGGCAGGATTTAAACCTTCTTGTTGTAAAAGCTCAATACCAGAGCCACAAGTTACGACATTTTGACAGTCTTTAATTTGTGATAAGACATAATCTAAAGCAACTTTAGGTGGAAGAACTTTTTCCTCCCCTAGTAACTCTAAATTGTCAGCATCAACTTTATATACAGCAATATAAACTTCATTCATGCGCGCATCGATAGAGCTTACGATGTAAGAAGGATTAAAAGCTTTAGATAATGCTTCTAAAGCTAAGGTTTTTAAGGAGGTTACTTTTGCTATTTTTAAATTTAAGGCTAAAGCAAGACCTTGAGCAGTTGAGCTTGCTACACGAACCCCTGTAAAGGATCCTGGTCCTACTGATAAAACAATGCCATCAAGGGCTTTTTTATCAAGACAGGCTTCTTTTAGAATTTCATCTACCATAGGTAGGATAATTTCAGCATGTTTAATGGTAGTTAAAGAAGATCGATAAATTACTTTATCGTCATTTTTTAATGCCACAGAGCAATTCTCTGTTGAGGTTTCTAGAGCAAGTAGTTTCATAGCAATTAACTTATCAAAAAATTTGCTAAAGTATACCACAGATTATAGGTAGTGCTTTGTGCTATTAAGCTTTGGAAACAAGCAATACTTGTACAAGAAGTTTAATAATTTTCTACTGATGATTTTGTAGTAGCTCAATTAACTCTTGTTTTGTGGCACAAGGTTTCATATTTGGCAAAGATCTCATAAAGATCTTGCCATAGTTGCGATTTACAATTCTTGGATCGCAAATTACCAAAGCACCAAAATCAGACTCATGTCTTATTAAACGCCCTGCGCCTTGTCTAAGTTCAATTACCGCCTCTGGTACTGTAATGGCTGCAAAACTAGACTTTTTGTGTTTAGCATCATAAAACTTACATCTTGCCCTAAACATAGGCTCTGATGGGCTTTCAAAAGGTAATTTGTCGATGATAACAAGTGATAAAGCACTACCCTGCACATCAACTCCAGCCCAAAAGGAAGAAGTACCAATAAGGATAGCTTTACCGTCTTGTTTAAACTTCTCAAGCATCTGCACATTCGACAAATTTCTATTTTGGCAATAGATCTTTCTTTTACCTGTAAAGTACTTGCTAAGACAGATAAATGCTTTTTGCATGGAACTTATGGAGGTGGTTAAAAAGAACACACCACCTACTACAGAATCAATTACCTCTTTTAGATTATCTACAATCTTTTCAATGCGATTGTCATCTGAAAAAAACGGAAAATTCTCATCTGTATAAAGTAGAGCTTGTTTTGGATAGTTAAAACTACCTTCAACCTCAAAAGCCTTGGTATCTTTTGTCAAACCGACATCTGTTAGATATTTTGCAAACTTATGATCAACAGATAAAGTGGCGGAGGTTAAAAGAACACTTACCCTGCATTCATTGCAATTTCTAAAGTACATTCCCATAAACTCCTCTATTCCAAGGGGAGTTAAGCTAAAGGAGAAGGATGTTCTACTAACCGTTACCGTACCTACATATTTACCATAGAAAAGCTCATTGTCCTTATCATCGACATTCATCAAGTTAGTGATGTTATTAGCTTTTGCATCAATAAAAGCGGCAATCTTGTCAAAAAACTCATCATCGTCAAAGGCATGATCGCGGAAGAATTTAGCGGTGGATCTAAGCTTTTTATAAAGTTTTGCGATAACTTGTCTAAACTCAAGATTAACCTTTTGATACTCAAAGTAAGGATCATTGTTATCCTCACTATAATCCTCATACTTGTAGTATAAGAAATTGCGCTTATTCTCGCCGTTGCCTTCGACCTTCTTTAAGTAGCTAAAAACCTCCATATAAGAGCCTTTAAGGGATTTTACTGCTTCCTCAAATGGTTTTATCGGCAGGGTTTTAAAATGCTTTTTAATAAACTCGATATCGTAGGTTAATCTCTTAATGTCTGAAGATCCTACAGTTAAAGACAAGTGCTCACGCCCAACACTTGGTAATTCATGCGCCTCATCAATGATGAGATTTTTGTATTTTGGAAGCAAAATACAAGGTGAGTTCATATCAAAGTTGTTATCAATTTGCGCAGCCGAAAAGAACAAGGAGTGGTTAATCACTACCACTTTTGATTCAATAGCTTTTTGTCTAGCTTTAAAAGGATAACACTCATCATAGTATTTACACTTTTTCTTACGACATCTGTCGGTGGTGCAGGTTACAAGCTCTACAACATTACTTGGAAATTTAGAGTTAACCTCTGCAAAATCTATGTTTGGAAGATCTTTTGCAATCTCAAACTCTGTTCTATCAACTAATAGCTGTAATTTTGCAATTGTTTTTTCATCGACAACTTTGTTGTTGACAACCTGTGCTCCTGCATCAAGCTTTTGCTCATCGGTGAGCGTATCATCAAAGGAGGCGTCTTTGTCTAAGTTACTCTCATCAAACTTTAAGGCATGAGAAGTTACAAATTTGTCGCACAAATCGTGGTATTTTGAAAGACACAAGTAATTATTAAAGCCCTTTAAAGCCATAAAGTTTGGCTGTAGGTTTAAAAGCTCAAATAAGGCAGGTAAGTCCTTTTTAACCAGCTGATCTTGCAAGGCTTTAGAAGCTGTAGAGATTAAAGTACATTTACCAGAGACAATTGCAGGGATTAGATAAGCAAAGGTTTTACCAGTACCAGTGCCAGCTTCACAAACTAACACTTCTCCATTTTGAATGGTGTCTTGCCAATTTTCAGCCATAAGGAGTTGTCCTTTACGTACCTTAAAATTGGCTATTGCTTTGCTGAATACTCCATTAGGACCTAGAAAGTCTTTAACTGGCTGATTTAATTTAGCCTTACTAGATAGGATTTGATCTTTAAAATCGGCTGTCATCTTACTTTTTGCTCTTAAAAAGCTTCATCCTACAATTTTTGCAATCACAGACTACATTAAAAGTCTTACCACCAATTACAAGACTATAGTCAGATACTTTACCACCTTCTTTTGAGCATTTACCGTATTGACGCACTAGGCAATATTTTGAGGTTAACACACAATTGTGCTCAGTTTGATCTTCTACCTTGCACGCAGACATCTCGTAGATTTTTAAAGCTTGAGCATTTAAAACTAGGCGTTTATCAATGGTTTTGCAAGGATAGTTTACTTTAGTCAAATCAAATTGATAATACTCATCAAGTTTATTTAAAGGTGTTTCAAAACTTTCAAGCCACTTGGTTAAAAGCTCTTTTCTTAAAGCATTTACCTGTGAGATTTTAAGAGTTAGTTTCTCAAGTTCTCCTTTAAAAGTTAGCTTTTCAAGGCGAGTATAGATGCTGCCCTTTTTAGACAAGGTACTTGCTATTTTGTCTTCTATAAGAGGGCTTTGACTAGCATCAAAAGTAAAATCAAGACTACTTTCAAACTTATGTTGATACTCATCAATTAGACTTAAAGTACAACGATAATCGTCATCCTTTAAGTTTGTAACTTCAAGCTTTAGCTTATAAAAAATAGTTCTTAAAGCAAAATTCTTTTGCTTTAGACTTTCTTCAAACTTGATGTCTACATTACGATATAAAACAGTGCCTTGAGCTAGTCTTACTTTGCCATAAACTTGAAGGGTTGCAGTATTTTCTAAATCACTTAAAACGTTATTACATCTAAAGCCTTGCACGCTTTCAATGGTGTTTTCAATTTTTTGAGCATGAAGATCTTGTGGGGGTGAAAAGTAAGTTAAGCCATCGCCGTTTGCAAAATTAAGCTTTGATGCTTTTTTTAAAGTTACCTCTGTGTTTTTACCATTAAAGGAGGTTTTGATAACTTTACCCACCATTGGACCTATAAACTTAGGGGTTCTATCGTTTACAAGCTTGTCTTTATTGTCAGTTAATAAACCGTCTGTAAAGGTTCTGTTAAAGGTTTTTGATAAATCTGCCTTAAAGTTAAGCTCTGTTTTACCAAAGCTTTGACGAGATAAATTTTGATTAGTTTTTATAATACTATCTAACTTTTGACTAAAGGTAGCTGTAGCATTAGCAACATAACTTTCATCTTTAAGTCTACCTTCAATCTTAAAAGAGCTTACCCCAGCTTCAATTAACTTTGAGAGGTTATGCTCTTGATTATTGTCTTTTAAAGACAATAAATACCCTCTTTTAACTTCTCTGCCCTTGTGACACAGTTGCATAGGTAATCTGCAAATTTGAGCGCAACAGCCTCGATTAGCACTTCTATGACAGAGCTCTTCAGAAATCATACAAATACCAGAAACTCCTACGCACAAAGCGCCCATTACAAAAGCTTCTAATCTTATCTTTGGACAAGCTTCTTTAAAGGCTTTAATTTGCTCTAAAGTAAATTCTCTTGGTAAGACAACTTGAGTAATTCCAAGTTTTTCATAAAACTTTAATTTTTCAACTGTATCAATACAGCATTGAGTGGAGGCGTGTAATTCTAAAGACTTAGGTATTTTTAAAGAGAATAAACCTAAATCCTGGATAATAAGGGCATCTACGCCCATTTTGGCATAGGCGTTAATAAGTTCCTGAGCATCAACAAGCTCTTTGTCATACAGTAAGGTATTTAAAGTAACATGTACCTTTACTTTAAATAGGTGCGCAAACTTTACAAGCTTTTTTATTTCCTCAAGCTGATTACTTGCATCTACTCTTGCACCAAAGGCAGGACCACCTATAAAAATAGCATCAGCGCCACATAAAATGGCGCTGACAGCTGTTTCATAGTTTTTTGCAGGAGCTAGTAACTCAAGTTTTTCCATTACTCAAAACCGTAAGATACGATAACTTGAGAGGAAATAGTCTGCTTTTTAGGTGAGTAGTCCACTACACCTTGAGACTTATCCATAGCATTTGCTTGTAAAGCACGAACTTGAGGGGAGATAAAACCACCTTGATTTCCATACTTTATTGAGCATGGCTTGGTAACTTTTAGATTAAATCCTTTTGCAAGAGCTTGAGCTTTTACCTTAGCATCTTCAATTGCTTTTAAAGTAGCTTGCTCTTGGAATTTTGCTTTATTTGAGATGTCATAGCTAAAGCCATAAATATCAGTGATATTAGCATCAATTGCAGCAGCTATAACTTTATCAATTAAAGCAAAATCATTTACAGTGACCTTAACTTCTCTTGAAACTTGGTAACCTGTGAATATTCTTTTTGAGTTCTTATACTCAAAGGTTGAGTACATAGAGAATTCTGAGGCGTTAACAGCATCCTTATTTAATTTTAATTTTTCAAGCTTAGCAATAAAAGCGGCTACACTCTTTTCTACATTAGCTTTAGCTACTTTTGCATCCTTTTGCTCATTTTTAACATTAAAACCTAAGGTTGCAACATCTGGTAACACTAAAACTTCACCATAACCTTCCACCTCAATAGAGCCATTTTGGCATGGATTTGCGGTGGCAAGCATAGGTGTTGCTACTAAAGCTGACATTAAAGCTAAAGACTGCACAAGTTTAGACATATAAACTCCAAGTCAAAATTAAAGTAAGAAAGATAAGAGATTAGGGCTAATGCCAAGCTTAAGCTTGGCATTTTTGTAGAAATTATTTTTTGTGTAATTGACGGGAAGCTTCAGCAGCTGCGATTACAGAATCAATTGAGGTGTGAGAATCTGAAGCAACTTCAACAGCTGCACCAACTGAGCCTTCTAATAATGGAGCATCAGCGATTCTTACAAATTGTTTCTCGTGAGGCTCTAACATAGAAATAGCAGCTTGTGAGCTGATTACACCTGAGCCTAAATCACATAATACAACTACGCCATCACCTTCATTTACTTTTCTAATAGCGTCTAAAATCTTTTTAGGATCAGTTCCTAACTTACCTTCAGCAGTACCACCAGCAGCTAAAACAGGTAATTTGTGATCACCTGAAGATGAAATTTGAGTGATCATTTGGCAGATACCTTCTGCAACTTGAGCGCTGTGAGATACGATAACTAAACCAATCATTAATAACTCCTTAAACCAAACTTTTTAATCTTGTGATCTATTGACCTTATTCTAATCAAATTTTACCAATTTTAAATGCGACTAGTTCACATAAAATAAGGTTTTTAAAATCATTATCCAAATTTTTAATCTAATTCACAGCTTTATTGTAATACATCTTATTAAGTTTTTATTTTACAAAAGATAAATTTTTGCAAATTGCCAAAATTTTTTTAAAATACATCAAAGTTAGTGCAAGGTTAAAAAGAAAATCATGATAGATAAAGTAACTAAAATTGGTCCTGCTTCAGATAATCACTCTCATATTGAGCTTCCTTTAGCTCAAGAAAGCATTCAAGCAGGATTCCCACACCCAAACGGGGGCTATATTGATGGCAATTTAGACGTCAATGAGTTTTTAGTTACCTCCCCATCCTCAACCTACATCTACAGAGTAAGTGGCGATAGCATGTGTGAAGCTGGCATCATGCATGGGGATTATGTCTTAGTAGACTCCTCAAGAACCGTAAACAGTGGGGATATTGTGGTAGCATCTGTAGATGATGAGTTTACTATCAAAAAAATCATCTTTGGAAAACCAAATAGATTAGTTCCTTGCAATAAGGAATATAGTCAGATTGAGATTAACGAGAACACCCGTGTGGTGATTATAGGACCTGTGATCTCAGTGGTACGCAAATACCACTAAGATGCTTAGACGATATCGTCAATGTTTTTGCCAAGTGACTCTTTTTGATCATTAAGATCTTCTTTTTCCTCCTCTAAAAGATCTTTAAAGTCATATTCGTTAGGTGAAGATCCTTTTAAGAAAGAATGCTCTTTAGAGCCTGTCTTTTTGCTATTACTATTCTTATCAGAGGCATTGACGCGACGCTTATAAACTAAGTTCTCAGCGCCTAGAGGCGGTCTTGATAAGATTGAGTAGATGAAATCTTGACTCATATGACACCTCCTTTTATCTCTTACTTATTTATCGGCAAAATCGGCACAAAGGTTTAATTTGAGGCTTGGTATAGTTTGTAACTATAGCCAAGCATAAAAATATAGTATTGGCGTTTTCTTTGAGTTTGCACCATTATAGACAGCAGTTAAAGATTAAAAGGAGATTTACAAATGTCAAAGTTACATGCACCATTTCGGTTTGATTATGTAGGTTCTTTTTTAAGACCAGAGAATTTATTACAAGCTCGTACTCAATTTGAAAAGGGTGGGATTTCTGCTTCAGATCTTAAGAAAAATGAAGATGATGCCATTACTGATTTGGTTGCCAAGCAGAAAAAAGCTGGTTTCCATGTAATCACTGACGGTGAGTTCCGTCGTCACAGTTGGCATTTAGACTTTATGTGGGGCCTTGAAAACGTAAAGAGAATTGAGTTATCTCACGGTTACTACTTCCATGGTTTAGAGACTTACCACACCTCTGTAGAAATTGAAGGCAAAATTGGTGGTCACAACCACCCATTTGTAGAGCACTACAAATTTGTAAAGCAATTTGAAGATGAAAACACTGTAGCAAAGCAGACTCTACCAGCTCCTGCACAAACCTTATCAGAGTTTTTAAGAGCTGATAATATCGCTCACACTAAAGAGATTTATCCAAACTACGACGATTTAATCAATGATTTAGGTAAAGCTTATCAAACCGTAATCAAAGAGTTGTATGACGCAGGTTGTCGCAACATTCAGTTTGACGATTGTACCTGGGGTATGATTGTGGATAAAGATTACTGGGAGAAAAAGGTAGGTAAGAGCATCACTGTGGAGGCTCAAGCTAATGCTTACTTAAAGGTTAACAACCTAGCTATTGAAGGCAAACCTGACGACTTGGCTATTACCACTCACGTCTGTCGTGGTAACTATCAATCTACCTACGCTGCAACTGGTCCATATGACAGAGTTGCTCCATACTTATTTGCAAAAGAAAATGTAGATGCCTTCTATCTTGAGTATGACGATGCAAGATCTGGTGGTTTTGAGCCTTTAAAATATGTAACTCCTGGTAAAAAAGTAGTTTTAGGTCTAATTACCTCAAAAAGACCAGATCTTGAGGATAAGGCAACTGTAATTGCTCGTATTAAAGAAGCAAGTAAGTATGTTCCACTTGAGAACCTATGCCTAAGCCCACAATGCGGTTTCTCCTCAAATGCAATTGGTAATAAACTAACAGAAGAAGATCAATGGAAGAAACTCGCTTTAGTAAAAGAGATTGCTAAAGAAGTTTGGGGCGAGAATTAAAAACACTGTATCTAACCTTAAAGAGTAAGCTTTGTGCTTACTCTTTTATTTTAATTACCTTTACTCTTTTCTATTATTAACCGCACTTGCTTTAAACTTTCTAATCACACCAGTTACTACCCCAAAGGTTTCAATACTACGAGCTTTTTGTAAATCAATGTCTTTAAACTTATCATTAGATGATTGAAGATAAGGTTTAAAGCCATCAATAAAGCGTCTTATATAAAACTTGCCATCTACTGCGATAACAATAATTTGCTGATCTTCAATTACTTTAGAGCGGTCACAGATGACAAAATCCCCTTTATAAATGCCATCTTGTAATAAGGCATCAGAGCCTACTCTAAATAAGAACACGCTTGGCGATTTTAGATTAAAAAAGGCGTTTAAATCCTGTCCTAGGATTTTACCTTCCACTAAATCCACCTGAACATCTTCATCTTTATAATCGAACTTTTCCATGATTTAAAAACGAGCAAAAAATCCTTATAACCTATTGAGAATAAAACAAAAATGTTAGCTAGCTTAAAAAATTAAATAAAAACTTAAGTAAATTCAAAGAATTTGTTACAAGTCATGAATTTTTAACGATATTTTGTATTATATTACACTTAAAGAGGTCAATAATTTTCAGATCCTCTAAGTTTAGAATTTGGTATAGCAAGAAGGATTTTCCTATGGCTCTAACCCGTGCTGACATTGCTGAAAGATTAATCGCAAAATCAAACTTACCTAAAAATTTAGCTCAAGATTTTGTTGATGCATTCTTTGAGGATATTGCATCTACTCTTGAGAAAGGTGAGGTAGTTAAACTTACTGGATTTGGCAATTTTGAGCTAAAACAGAAGAAGGCAAGACCTGGTAGAAATCCTAAAACCGGTAAAGAAGTTATCATTTCTGAGCGTCGTGTAACCACTTTTAGAGCAGGTCAGAAACTTAGAAATAGAATTGATAACGAAAACTAATGCAACTTATGTAAAAATGTTTAATAATATAGTTGTAAAATATAAATAAAAAAGACATATAGATATAAGTTTGATTAACAGTTTTTATTAGATTTGAAGGAATAATTATGGAAAAAATTACTTATACCATCAAGGATCGTGATGGCGTTCATGCTCGTCCAGCTGGTGCAATTTTAAAGGCAATCAGTGGCTATGATTCAAAAATCACTTTAATCTACAAAGATAAGCAAGTAGATCTAAAGGGTGGTATCTTTGCTCTATTAGGTTTAGGCATTCGTTATCAAGATGAGATTTATGTTCACGTTGAAGGTGAAGACGAGAAAGAAGCAGCTATTGCTGTAAGACGCGCTCTTGAAGAGTACCTATAGTTAAAGAATTAAGCTTTTTCATTAAAAAAGAAGGTTTACACCTTCTTTTTTTTGCTCTTTTCTAATGGATTAGGTACACACCAATCTCTAAGATAATCACACCTGCTAATAAAATTAAACTTCTAAAAGCATCATAGTTTAAATCTAAGAACTTTAATGGATTGTAAAAGAGTCTTTTTCTAAAACAGAATTCGTAGATTAAAAGATTCTTAGTGCCAAAGTAAGACACTAGCACGCATGATATAACTGACAACAAGAAACAGCCAAAGAGTAAGCCTGACAAAGGTATCAGAGCTGAAATAAACAAGGTCAAGCCCCACATAAACAAGGTTGCCATATTCCAAGCTCTTGGAACTGATTTTGGACGATACTTTAAGTTAGTCATAAACTCTACTAAAGACATACAACAGTCTTTGGCAAAGTATTCACTCATAAGGTCGTGAGTTGAGGTTAAAAGTCTTGTTTGTAAGGTTCTTGAAAGCTCTTCTTTACGTACTGCGACAATACTCTCTAAACGCTTTTTTAAGGCAAAGACTTCGCTTGAATAGGTATTCTGAACTGAGCTGTCAGTATTCAAACGGTTAGTTACAGTATCATAATCTAATTCATAAGCATGTAGTAAAGTATTAAAGAAAGGATCTTTAGATAACTTATCTAAAAGCTGCATCTTAGACTTGATATTGCCAACAGTAGTACCAACGGCGGCATCACCTAGTTCATTTTTAAAAAGGGAATAACTTAAATCTAATACTTTTGGTCTACAAAGCTCTACACAATACTGCCCTACGGTCCAAAAGTTAAAGATCTTACTTATACCCACTAGACAGAACTTTAAATACGACAATTGAGTTTTTGATGTTAACTTTAATTCAAAGGAATTGTCATCAAGATATTCACTTTCATTTAAATAGAACTTTAAACTGCTTACAATAGCTTGGATACAGCAAGGTTCTACTGTTACCACAGGAATATCAAGATTGTAGTTCTTATTATCAAATTCAATTTCTACATTGTTAGTGCAGACAGCCTGGCAAAACACCTCGGTATCTACAATTACGTAGCCTGAGCCCTTACATTTTGTACAAGGTTGCTTTTTAGCACCTTTACAACTTGGGCATTCAATGTAACCAGTTTTATTACAAGCAGAGCACCCACCTTCTTTACCTTGGCAGGAAGGACACAAGACCTTTCCAATACCAGAGCATCTTTTACAATTTACTTTTAAAGAGCCTTTACAATCTGGGCATACTTCCAAACCTTTAGCATGCTGATTACTTAAGCGATTGATTTTGTTGCCAAGCTCAAAAAGCTCTTTTGCTGACAATTTTTCTAAACGATTACAAAAAGGCTTTTTAATCATGATGCCTTCTTTAATCAGGTTTAACTTATCAGCTTTAAATTTTCTTAGATCTTCAACTGACAATAACTCGTCAGAAGGTTTAGGATTTTCAGGTGCAGCTTTTACTACAGTATCTTTATATACTGGCTCAAAATTCCAAAGCTGAGTGTAGTGAACACTTACCTCAGCGTGCATTGCATCAGTAAAACTGACATCAGTTTTACTGATACCTACTGTTTCTAAAAGGTTTTGGATTGTTTTTTGAATTGAATAACTTTTAGAACTCATTTATGTTAGGAAACCATTCATCATCACAAAGGCGATTACGCATATTATGCTTATTCCAACCATTAACTTGGCAGATTGCACTGCTTCTTGGGTTAGGCTTGGTACTTTTTTCATTTTATGCGTTAATTTTAGCATACTTACCGCAGAATAATAGGACCAATTCTTAGTAAGAGCAAAGGAGGTGAATAAACAAATGAGGGAGGAAAAGATAAATACAAATAAAATTGCTAAAGGTCTATTGGCAACATACAAAAAGCAGATCATCACAAGCCAAGTAATCAAAGTTACAGTAGACCAAATCAACTTAGAATTTGGGTTTAATCTCATCAGCATTGGCACAAAGGAGATTAAGTTTTTAGAAAAATTGCGGGCAAAGTCCTCTGAAATAAAACCTTGGCAATTAGTGATAAGCTCATTAGTTACTGCTTCAAGGATTTTTATGTTGGAGGCAACTTTAAGAGAAAAAGCTTTATGATTCTCACCTTTAGTTGAATTTAAGATACTCTCAACGGTAATACCGTTTTTTACCGCTTCATTTTTTAAGATCTCAACCTCATGTCCTTCAATACCACGCATGGTCTTAACAATGATTGCTTTAGAGCCTAAGGCTTTAACGCACTTTACTTTCTCCTCAACATCATCAGGTGCGGTAATTAAAGTTTCTGACAATAGTCTTGCCTCATCTTGGAAGACATAATCTAATACAGGAGGTTTACAAATTGCCTTTAAATCCTCACCACATAAAATAAAGTCTAGAGGATCTTTAATGTTCTTTACGGTTACTCTAATTAAATAGCAAGGAGCCTGTCCTGAAAAGGTGGCAATATAGCCATGAGTAATTTCATGACCAGAGTTGTTATTTTCAAAGTGAGCTGCTTTTAATAATGTTTTCTCATCTGCCTTTGAGAATGTGGTGTATTTAACATTAGAGCCAGGAACTTCAAGGCGGATAACAATATCCTTTTTACAAGAGGCATCATAGATGATTTCGCGCTCTACAATCTGCTCACCTTTACTTTGGCAGTCTTTACACTTAACATGCCCCGTACCATTACAATGAGCACATTTAACCGTACCATTTGAATGACATACTTGGCAATCAGCCCCTGATCCATGGCAGGCAGGACAAGTTACTCTACCCTTGCCACCACAAATCTCACAAGGCACTTGATTAGTTCCATGGCAAGTTTTACATCTAGTTCTACCTATGGCACTTAAACGGTTAAAGCAAACGATTTGTCCTGATAAGTCATATAACTCTTTAAAAGAAGAGCTGTTTAACTTATCAATAAATAGCTTAGTTTTATCTGAATTCTCCTTTTCAAGCTCTTTAGTATTAGCCTGGGTATACTCATCTAAACCTACAGTAGTTAAGACATGGGTATCGTCACTTACATTACGTAAAACTTTATCAGAGCAACGACATTTAAAGGACCAATTTAAGTTGTAATATACACTTGCGTTAAAGGCAATAGGCTCTGCTATGGTGATATCAGCAATTGCTACACCACAACGCGAGAAGATAGAGTTGATAACTTTTTTTGAAATTGCTGAGACTTTGTCTTTGTCAATCTTTAAGTTATCTTGATTATTATCCTGTATATCCTCAATAATTGGATTATTATCAGCCATGACTTTCCTTATTATAGATATTTAACTATTGTCTCAAATAAAGACATATCATCCACATAGCAATAATTTTCACTATCAAAACTTACATAATTTAAGACACTACGATACTGTTTTAAACTCTCTAAACTATAGGTTAGTTGTTCTTTAGTGTCGGTTAGCATAATGGCTTTTTTGTTAGTGATAACAAGCTTACCAAAATGCTTTGCTTTAAAATTATTTAAAAGTAATGAAGTAGCTTTTACTATTTTTCCTAAATTAGGATCTAATGTTTTAAACTTGCCATTAAAGACTAAGAGGACATTTTCCTCCTCATCACCTATATACTTATCGACATCAATGGCAAATTTTGTATAAGAGATTTTACCTTTATAGTTAGCCACCAAATTTACGCAAGCTATAAAGCGTGCAATCTTAAATGGAATTTCATTAAAGGAGATCTCAAGTCTTTTACAAAGATCTAATGTATGCTCAAGATACACATCTGCTTGCGCTAACAAAGCAGCTTTGTCATAGTAATTTGCAATATAGTCTTGGATTAAAAAGAATTGTGTTTTTAAACTTACAGCATTATCCACGACATAAGGTAGCGTTCTTATTTGATTCTCTGTATCAGCCACACTTTCTTTTACTAAAGCTTTAGCTAAAGTCTTTAAATCCTTATCACGTACAAAAAGCTCTTTAAAAAACATCTTAGGACCTAAAGATGCCATACGAGCTTTAGCACCTGATAAAAAGCCATACTCGATAAAGTTTGGCTCAATTAAAGTGGCATCATCATTTAAGTAAAAGTGAGCATATCCTTTCTTTTCAAGAGTCTTATTAGTATTAGAGATCACGCATAGGTAAATACCTACAGCTAAAGAAAGGACACCAATTACTAAAGGATATAAACCTTGCTTAAAGTCTAAATCCCATAAAAAAGGTAAAGAGACAAATAAATTAAGCCAACCTAAACTTGCTAAAAAACCTTGAAATCTTGTCACCTTAAGACAATCTGGAAAAATGAACATAGCAAGTTTGTAGTGCTTAATACTGCACAGCAGTGCTAATACAAATAAAAACAGCAAAATGATGGTCATATGTCTAATACCTTAAACTCGTTATCACTGTTTACTTTATCAAATACCAAAAGATATTTGTTTGATAATCAAACACTTTTACACAAAATTAATTTGAGCAACTTCAAAAATGCAAAGTATGGTATTACCAAGGCTTTAAAGGCTACTCAATCTTTGATTATAAGTCTTAGAAAGTTAAAAATATTAAATGGTAAAAATTAGAGCAAAAAGGCATATTTGTTAAGAGATGGTGAATTTAGTGCATATTCACAGCTACTATAAAAGTAGCTGTCATTTTTACTCAAAATGCTCACCGTTTTGCAACAGTGCAAAGCTAAGTGGTGCTAGAGTAAACTCAAAGTTTCCATCAAGATCTTTTTTAACTTCAGTATTACCATCTGAAGATAGCTTAGTTAAAGCTTTAGCATTAGTAGTAAGCTCTTTAGATAAAGTTATCTTAAGGGTGTTTTTTGACAAATTCATAAAGTAAAAGAAATCGTCATCACCTTTAAAAGATTTGCGAATGGAGAATAGCTCACGATTTACCTTTAATAGATCCATTCTGCCGTTTGATAAGGAGCCATGATTAGCTCTTAAGTTCATAAGAAAAGTAAAGAGCTTTTTAAAGTGTTCTTCTTGTGGAGTAAAGTCTTTAATTTTTCCATTGTCACGTGCTACATGATCGTCCCTGTACCCCATGGTTTCCACACGATTAGCGTAGTTTGGAACTTCCTGACCTATCTCTTCACCATAGTAGTTAGTTATAGGACCTGAGTGCACAATAGCAAGATAAGATAATGCTAGGATTATGCGCTCATTGTAGGTATCTTGAAGGCCTGCTCTTTGGATAAGATCTCCAAAGCGCAATAAATCGTGGTTAGTGATCATTAAATTTGGTAGTGCGTGACGTGGTAGGTTATTCTCATTGTAGGCAAGACCTTCAGCTAAACGAAAACCTGAGTGATCTGCTTTCATCCACTCCTCAGTTGCTAAAGCTTGCACTATAGGATATCTCATACCAAAATCAAAGGCTGAATCTAAGCCTTCATCCTTTTTATAGCCATAGGCGGTTTTGGCAATCACAGGATTTGAAGCCCAAATCTCAGCTACAAGATAAGCTAAAGGGTGAACTATCTCACCTTTAGCATTAGTGTAAGTTACTTTAGAACTTATTTCTTCTACTGCAGTTTTAATCTCATGCAGATCTTTAAGTGGCACTTGATAAGCTTGATCTAATCTCCAACCATCGATTTTAAAGTTCTCAACATAGTATGTAGCAACCTCTTTCATATACTCAAGACTTTGACCTTTATCGTCAAAATCGGCACAAGAGGTATGCTCTGGTGGTGTGTAGTAAGTAAGTTCGCCTCCTAAGCACTTTTGTGTGATAGTTACCTTATTACCTTTAGGTGAGGTATTGTTAAGATCAGATCTAAAATGACCAAACACGCCATCTAAGAATACATACAAACCATTAGCATGAGCTGTATCCACTAATTGTTTTAGTTTTTGCTCATCGCCAAAACGTCTGTCTACCTTGTAGTAATCGCGAGTGTAGTAGCCTGTAGCATCAAGCATGGAAGGATTGCTGTCATTTTCTTTAGCACTTTCAAAAATAGGTGTAAGCCAAATGGCGTTCATGCCTAAAGATTTGATATAAGGAATGGCGTTAATAATACCTTGCAAATCGCCTTTGTGATCAGATGGACCATAACCTACGTTGTAATTGATAGTATCGTCTCCATTTTGAAAGGACTCTACCATTACCTGATAAATTCTAAGATCAGCTAAAGGATCCACTACTCCTGTAGTATTGTTGTAAGCTCTAAAATAATTATTCCAACGTAAAGAAACAGAATCTACAGTTACCTCATCTACTCCATTACTTGAAGAGCAGGCGGTAAGATATAAGCATGAGCATAGTGCAAATAGAGAGCTTTTAAATTTTGTTTTTACGTTCATATATTTTTCCTATGCCGTAGTTTCATTGTCAACTAAAGCTTGCTACCTTTAAGCTAATAGTTTTCAAAAGCTTACCAAAACAAAAATCTTATCTTAGGCATAAAACTTTAAAGTGGTATTAAAGACTGTACTACCACTTTAATAAGATTAGTTATGCTCTGGATACTCTTTTAGAATTTTATCAATCTCGTTTTTAATGCGCTTGTCTGATACAGAGATCTTACAACCTAGTTGTTGCGCAAAATAACTTACTTTAAGCTCTTCTAATAACCATTTAACCTCAAGTAAAGCATCTGGTACTGAGTAATGAGCATAGCGATTTAAAGTAGTTTTATATAACTGATTTAACTCTTCTAATTTTCTAGTATAAAGAAGATCACGATTTACATCGCGATGTACTTTATCTAAACGGTAGATTAAAGCATCTAAATAGCGAGGAATATTAGCTAAGTGCTCATATGATGTGGAGCTTATAAAGCCTTTGTAGACTAGCTTATCAAGACAGCTTGCTGCATCTTTATAGGTATATGCCACCGCAAGATTTAATTGACCTTTTAAAAGCTTTTTAATCTCATGAGCTTTAAAAAGAATTTGATCTACAATTTTGCATAAAGCTAAAGCAGTGTCATTTAATCTACCTTTAATCTTAAAGACTAAGTCGTTAAAGGAAGCTTCATCATAGACAGGAGCTTTATACTCGTGCATTAACACATCAATTGCACCAAGCATTAAATCATTGATTAAATCTTTAACACTGCCTAAAGGCTGATAGTACATGGCAAGCTTAGATTTATTTGGCAGATGCTGCTCTAAATAAGAGGTAGGATCTTTAATTGAGAGAGCAATAAGCTTTCTTTGACCTTGCCACATTTTTTGAGCTTGCACATAAGGATTGTCATACAACTCTAAAGTTACACCATTGCCTTTATCGGTAAGCGCAGGATATGCGGTTACCTCCAAACTTGCATGCTGGGTCTTTTGCTCTAACTTAATAGTACCAAAGGTCCAATTACTTGTTGGAGCTTGTACTTTATGAGTCTTTACAACCTTAGTTAAAACCTCTTTTACCTCATTTTGTAAAGAAGCAACTAAAGCTTCAAAATTTCTTGAGGTTTTAATGACTTTACCGTTTTCATCTTCAACTGAGAAATTCATTAAAAGATGCTTATCAATTAAAGTCTTATCAAAATCTGATTCTAAAACCTGTTGTCCGCCCATTCTTGTAAGCTCTTTAGCGCAGGCTTGATATAAATCAAGACTAAAGTCATTTCCTAAAGACTCCTCTAGCGCTTTAGCATAATTTGGAGCTGGGATGAGATTTTTTCTAAGTCTTTTTGGTAGAGACTTAATTACGTTAGTTAAAAGCTCTAAACGCAAGCCTTTAATCTGATACATAAAGGCTTTTGAGTTTACTTTGTTAAGAACAGCAAGAGGAATATGCACGGTCACGCCGTCATTTTTATCACTTGGATCAAAAATATAACTTAGTTTAAATTTAAACTTACCGTCAACCCAGAACTCAGGGAAATCTGTCTCTGTAATGGAGTTAAATCCATCTTTGACCACTAAATCAAAACTAAAGTTAAAGTAGTCTTTATCTTGCTTAATCTTTTCACGATAGAACTTATCAAAGTCTTTTTGACAAACTATGTCTTTTGGAAGTTTCTTATCATAAAACTCTTCAAGCACAGACTCTTCAACTAACAAGTCACGTCGACGTAGCTTATCCTCAACATGTACCACCTCATCTATAAGCTCAAGATTATGTTTATAGAAAGGATAGTTACACTCAAAGTTACCTGCAACTAAGCCGTCTCTAATTAAGATTTGACGACATAAGGTAGGATCAACATGGGAATATAAAGCTTTTCTGCCCTTTACAATAGCTAGACCATATAAAGTAATGGTCATATTAGCCATGACGCAGCCTTTTGACTTAGACCAATAAGGCTCTTGATAGGTTCTTTTAATTAAGTGGGCACCTACCTGCTCTACCCATAAAGGATCGATTGCTGCTACCGTTTTTGCAAACAAACGTGAGGTTTCATTAAGCTCACTTGCTACAATCCATTTTGGATGTTTTTTACATAGTACAGAGCTTGGGTGGATGACAAACTTAACGCCACGCGCACCTTGATAAAGTTGCTTATCGCTATCGTCAAAATACCCAATTTGAGATAACAAGCCTGACAAAATAGCTTTATGTACCGCATCATAATCCCCTGCTATCTCATTGAATTTATATTTTAAGCTTTGGCAGGAGGCTCTTAATTGACGTAATAAGTCAAACCACTCACGAATGCGCAAATAAGACAAATACTCACTCTTAAACTTTTTGCGCATTGCGCTATTGCTCATTTGATTTTGGCAATCGCAAATATACTGATATAAATTTAAGTAAGCTAAAAAGTCTGACTTCTCATCATCAAAACGGTGATGTAATTGTCTTGATTGCTCTTGTCTGTCAAGTGGTCGCTCTCTAGGATCTTGCACTGCTAAAGCAGAGACAATCACTAGTACTTGAGTTAAACAGTCAAGCTTATTTGCCTCAAGTAGCATTCTAGCAAGTCTTGGATCGCATGGAATTTTAGATAAATCCAAACCAATCTTGGTAAGTTTAAGATCTTCAGTTTTAAGATTACGCGAATCTTTTACCGCACCTATTTCCTCAAGTAAACGGATACCATCGGTAATTTGACGTTGCTCTGGGGGATCGATAAATGGAAACTTTGAGATATTACCAAGTCTCAAAGAGATCATTTGTAAAATTACCGCTGCAAGATTGGTTCTTAGAATTTCAGGATCGGTAAATTCAGGACGAAGATTGTAATCCTCTTGGGAATACAATCTTACGCACACACCTTCGCAGACACGACCACAACGACCTTTTCTTTGGTCGGCACTTGCCCTTGAGATCTTCTCAATAGGTAGTCTTTGAACTTTAGTTCTAGGTGAGTAACGACTAATTCTAGCAGTGCCAGGATCAATTACATACTTAATACCAGGGACTGTAATAGAAGTTTCTGCAACATTAGTACATAAAACAATACGTACACTTTGGTGAGGTGCAAAGATCTTGTTTTGCTCTGAGGTTGCAAGTCTAGCGTATAAAGGTAAGATCTCAGTATTTGGTAAATGAGCCTTCTTTAAGAAGGCTGCCAAATCCATAATCTCGCGCTCACCTGGTAAAAAGACTAAGGTATCTTGTCTGCCATGCTCTTTAAATAGGTAGTTTATAGCTTTTAGAACACCATTTCTTAAGTCTAGCTCCTCAGTTTCAAGCTCGTCATCATCCTCTGTATTTTCCTGATTTAGTGGCATATACACTGTTTGTACAGGATAAGTTCTACCACTTACCTCAATGATAGGCGCATTGTTAAAATGCTCTGAAAAACGTTTAGTATTGATGGTAGCAGAGGTAATAATAAGCTTTAAATCTTTACGCTTTGAAAGTAAGTTTTTTATATAACCTAATAAAAAATCAATATTTAAAGAGCGCTCGTGAGCTTCATCGATAATGATACAATCATAATTTAATAGCAAACGGTCATTTGCAGTTTCTGCAAGTAAAATACCGTCTGTCATAAGCTTAATGTAACTGGTGTTCTCTGTTACATCGGTAAAACGTACCTTATAACCTACACTTTTACCTAAGCTTTCTTGTAATTCGTCTGATATTCTTTGGGCTACAGCTCTTGCTGCAATACGTCTTGGCTGAGTGTGACCGATAAAACCTTTAATACCTAAGCCTGCCTCAAGACACATCTTAGGAATTTGAGTAGTTTTACCAGATCCTGTTTCACCTGCGATAATGACTACTTGATTCTCTTTAATTGTCTTGATGATTTCGTCTTTGCGCAAAGCTACCGGCAAATTCTCATCGTAGGTAATTTTCGGAAGATTATTTTTTCTATCTTCAAAAAAGGCTTTGAACTCTTCAAGTTTCTCACTTATATAAAGCTCTTTTTCGATGAGTTTATCGCTATCGTCAAGAGTTTCTAATTGTCTTAACTCACGTGATATGAGATAGCGATGTTTAAAGGTTAGATTTTCAAATTGTGCGGTTACGTTTTCGATAAATTTTTTAATTTCGTGCATAATTAGTTATATTCTTCATCGTCATTGATGCTATCAAAAAATTGCTTAGCCATCTGTTTACGACGACGTTCAAGATCTTCTTTTTCACTTCGTTGAAGATTAAGTTTAGCTTTACGCAAGCGCTCAAATTCAGCAGTACGCTCATGAGCTAAATACAAGCCTGCGCGGCGTATTTTATCACCTTCTAAATCAACTACCACCAAAGATACCTTAATTAAATTTACAGTATCTCCAGGTTGTGGATAGCCACCAATGTGGTAAGACATTAAATCACCAAGAGTTAAGGTCTTTTCATAAGTAGTCAACTCAAAGTCAAATTGCTGTGCTAAATCCACCATTGGGGTGCTAGCAGAATAAATCTTATCACCATGATAAGTTGGGTGATTTTTAGGTTTTAAGGTATGAGAAAACAGTGAACTTAATAAAGTCTCATCTGCATCAGTACCAATCATGGAGATAATATCCTCTTTTTTAATGGTAGTATCACCATGACATTTAATCATCTTGCCATCACGGAACACTGCAGCAATGGTTGTGCCCTTTGGAAAAGGTATAGTTCTCAAAGGCGCATTGTCAAAACTATCTTCTTTGATACGGTAATTTAAAAGCTCATAGTCATTAGAAAGCATAATACCTACATCTGATTTAGTAAGTGGGGTTACGACAGAAGGCGCATATACTTTCAAAAGCTTAGATACAGGTAAAATTAAGGAGCCTTGGAATAATAAAGATACAATTACCACCACAAAAGCTACATTAAAATACAATTGTGGGTTTTCAAGTTGCTCAAATACAGGATAAATTGCCAGTACAATAGGTACAGATCCACGAAGACCTACCCAACTCATAAAGAGTAAGTCTTTATTTGAATAAGCTCTAAAAAATGGCTTCATACATAAGAACACTGCCACAGGTCTTGCAATTAAAGTGATCACAATGGCTACCACTACACCTTGATAAGTGTAGTTCATCATCTCGTGTGGTGACACTAAAAGACCTAACAATAAGAATAAGGTAATTTGAGCAAGCCAGGTAAAGCCTTCTGATACAGGCAAAATGTAACTTACAGGTCTGGTCTTTTGATTACCTACACACATACCGATAATAAAGATAGCCAAAAAGCCTGAGCCACCTACATAGGCTGTGATTGCAAAACCAATTAAACCTAAACCTATCACAAAGATACTATATAAACCTACACCTAGGGAGATGAGACCTACAATAAATCTTGTGACAAAGCCAAAGAGAACTCCTAGTAAGATACCAAAGCCAAATTGCTTTACAAAAAAGATTAAGGCATCGGTTAAGGAGGTTGCTTTCATGGAGGCAAAGGCAATCATAGTGGTAGTAAGTAAAATTGCCATAGGATCGTTAGTTGCTGATTCTATTTGCAAAGTACTTGAAACATTGCTCTTTAAAGTAACGTTTTTATCTTTACCTAATAAAGAGAACACTGCTGCAGCGTCAGTAGATCCTACAATACAACCTAACAATAAAGCCTGGATCATGGATACATCTAAGATTAAATAAGTAATTGCACCTGTGATACCAGAGGTTAATACAACACCTATAGTTGCAAGTAGCGTCGATTCTGAGGCTACATTCTTCATGGTTTGAAAACTAGTTCTAAGACCACCATCTAAAAGGATGATTGCCAACATCATATTGGCAATGAAAAAAGCTGAATTGTAATCGGTGTAGTGGATATGCAGAATAATGCCATCCTCACCTGTTAGCATACCGATGGCTAAGAACAACAATAATAAAGGCGTGCCAAAAAAGGAGGATAACCTAGAGGCTAAAATTGCGAAAGTAAGTAGGATGCCCACAATGAAAAAGGCATAATTCATGTCAAAAGTTGGCACTCAAAATCCTCTTTTGTTGCTTAATATTTTTTAGTCAGCAACTTAATTTAAGTAATTCACATATCTACTTTAATTGTAGACTAAATTTGAACTATTTTTAAGCTGTAAATATAACCTATATCGCTAATTTGCAACAAAAAATAATTATCAGATGATAAATTTTGGCAGGTTTAAATAAAGTAAGGTAGAAGTTTTCAAATTCTCTATATCAACAAGCTTATTGTCATTATTTCTTTTAGCTATGAAAAGTAAGATAGAAATACTCTTGATATCAAGATTTCAAGTAGATATCAGAAATTAAAGGAACATTTCTAGCATTCTTGAAATGCTACTATTTTCTTTTCACATGCATCGTAAACTACATAAGTCAATTTTCACTATTTAAAAATGACAGAAATTTGAGATTACTAAGAAATATGGGCATATTGATTTGAATTTGTTGTCCATATGTACATCAGAAACCTTCAATTTGAAACGATGCAATTGAACTCTTGCACCAAAATCAAACATAGTGCACTTTTATAGTTAACACATTGATTTATATATACATTTACTCATACATTTTCTTTAGTTTACTAAATTCCCTTTAATTTACTTAAAAGAGCGTATTAAAACAGTGCAAATAAACAAGGGGTAGATCTTATTGTGCTAAGATTTATCAAAAGTAGCTAACAAGGCTTAAACAATCAATTTTATTGCAGCGAAAAGGAGCTGTTATGTGTTCTATATTTGGTATTTTTGATATTAAAGAGCAATCAGCACAACTAAGACAAGTTGCTCTTGAGAATTCAAGATTACAGTTACACCGTGGCCCTGATTGGGAAGGTATTTACCAAGGCAAAAACGCTATCATCGTTCACGAGCGTTTATCTATTGTTGATCCTCAAAATGGTGCTCAACCACTTTATAATGAAAATAAGACACACATCCTTGCTGTAAATGGTGAGATTTACAATCACAAGCAATTACGTCAAGAGCTTACTGTTGATTACGACTTTAAAACAGGCTCTGATTGTGAGGTTATTCTTCCTTTATATGAGGAATTTAAACGCACTGGCAAAAACTTTGTAGACCGTTTAGTAGGTGACTTTGCTTTTGTAATTTACGATGAAGAAGATAACACTATCTTTGCAGCTCGTGATCATATGGGTATCAACCCTATGTACGTAGGTACCGACAGTGAAGGTCGCTTCTATATTGCTTCAGAAATGAAAGCACTCGTAAAGATTTGCGACAGTGTTAAAGAGTTTCCACCACGTCATTACATTTACTCTAAAGGTGGTGACTACTCCTTTAAACAATACTACACCCGTGATTGGAAAGACTATGAGAACGTAAAGAACGACACAGCTGATGTATCAGTTCTAAAAGAAGGTTTAATGGATGCTGTTCGTCGCCAGTTAATGTGCGATGTTCCATACGGTGTGTTATTGTCAGGTGGTCTTGATTCCTCTGTGATTTCCGCTATTGCAAAGTTCTATTCAGAAAAACGCGTTGAAGATGACGGTAAGAGCCAGGCATGGTTCCCACGTTTACACTCATTTGCAATCGGTTTAGAGGGCTCACCTGATCTTAAAAAGGCTCGTGTAGTTGCAGATTACTTAGGTACTGTACACCATGAAATTCACTACACCATTCAAGAAGGCTTAGATGCACTACGTGATGTAATTTATCATATCGAAACTTATGATGTTACCACCATCAGAGCTTCAACTCCTATGTACTTAATGGCTCGTTATATCAAAGCTATGGGCATTAAGATGGTGTTATCAGGTGAAGGCTCTGATGAGATCTTCGGTGGTTACTTATACTTCCACAAAGCTCCTAATGCAAAAGAATTCCATGAGGAGTTAGTAAGAAAACTTGATCAACTACACTTATACGACTGCTTACGTGCTAACAAGTCACTAATGGCTTGGGGTGTTGAAGGTCGTGTGCCATTCCTTGATAAGAAATTCTTAGACATTGCAATGCACTTTAACCCACAGGCTAAGATGTGCCCAGGTAAAGTAATTGAGAAAAAGCCACTTCGTGAAGCATTTGCTGGTATGTTACCAGATGACATTCTCTGGAGACAAAAGGAGCAATTCTCTGACGGTGTAGGTTATTCTTGGATTGATGCTTTACGTGATTACGCAGAGCAAAAGGTATCAGACCGTCAATTTGCTGAGCGTGAGGTAAGATTCCCTGTAAACACTCCTGTAACTAAGGAAGCTTATTTATACCGTGAGATTTTTGAAGATCTCTTTAAGTTACCATCTGCTGTTAAGACCGTTCCTTATGGTAAGTCTGTAGCTTGCTCAACAGAAACTGCTATTGCTTGGGATGAGAAGTTTGCAAAGATGAACGATCCATCAGGTAGAGCTGTAACCGACGTTCATGACGATGCTTATGAAATGGGTCACAAGATGTAGCACTTAACTACAAGATTCTACACTCCATGAAAAGATCTAGCCTAAAAGCTAGATCTTTTTGTTTTTAAACGGAAGGTAAAGTGTGATAGCATTACCGAAGTTTAATTTTTTAAAGTTACTTTTTATGGAACAATTAGGTTTAAATAGGATCCCCTACTATTCAGAGCTTGCGGTGTTTAACCGAGATGAGGTTAATAATGACATCACCTCTTTAGTGCTCTCTGTGCTTTTATATTGGCAATCAAAAGATAAATATGTCCGCTTTAATGCAAGACAGCACTCTTATTTACTTGCAAGAAATTTAAGAGTAAGCCCTGAGAAAGTAATTGATGCTTTAACCTATTTAACCTCCCTTGAACTCTTAGATAAACAAACCGAGACTATCACCACAAAAGGCGATACTCCAAAAGAAAAGTTAAATGAGTTTTATCATTTAAATTTTCATAAACTAAAGGTTGCTTTAAAAGAAAAGGGCTTAGATATTCCTATTAAGATCTTGCGTTTAGCCTCTGACGATTACTTTGATTTATTCTCCTATTTATCCCCAAATCGCCTGCCTCTAGTTCAAGGTTTGGTGGGTATGATTAAAGGTGACAAATATGAGGAAGCTGCTTTAAACGTCTGCAAAATTCTAGTCGGTATTTGTGCAACAGCAGAATTTGAGGATTTCTCCTATAAAGCTCTAGCTCCAGGATGGCGAATGCTCTGCCAAGCACCTGTTACAGCAGAAGATCTTGTGCAACGCTACCTACAAGAAGGTGAGCGCTCTGTAGATATTGATTTAACAGATGGCTCTTTTTTTATGCCAGATGGTGACTATTTTGGAACTGAAAAACATAAGATCTGGCACAGTGGTAAAGCCATAGAACCAAGAATTCTTGCAAGCTGTATGTATCTTTGCTTTACAGCAATTGATAAAGAGGTAAGTTTCTACTCTGATTTGACAGTTACTGAGCTTAAAAAAGCCTTTGAGCTTTTGTATCGCTTTACTAATTTAAAAGGCAGATTAGATGAGGTTTACTTTAACTATCAAGACTTACAAGGGGATGAGCTTACAGCAGCTAAAGCTTTGTATCAGAAGGTCCTAGATGGTTTACATTAACAAAAGGCACCATATGGTGCCTTTGTTTTATCTTTGATTTTAAAGCTTAAAGTTTTAAAAGATAGTTAATGACAAGCATTCTATCGTCTTGATTTGCAATTTCATCAGTTGCTTTATACATTAGCTTTCCAAAGTTACATGCATCTATAGGCATAGCTTTATCTAAGTTATCTGCTGCGCGACGCAATCTTGCTTGCTGATTTTGTGGAAGCTTTGATAGTTGCAATTCTAAATTGTCCATAAGCAACTCTTGAGCTTTTTGAGTATCAGCTTGTGACAATTTCTCTACTTCCTTTTGATCTTGGATGTAAGCTTTACTTGCATTACGTAAAGCTTTCAAATAAGCATCAAGCTCTGCATAAGACATCTTTGGAAAGACACGAGCAGGTGCTTGTTGAACCTCTTTTGAGGAGAACAAACGAGGATCACCTATGACATACATCTTGCACACACGAGCAGAGAAAGAGTTAATAAGCTTTACGTTGTAGGTAAAGTAAGCTTTTCTATCCTCATTTGAAACTCTTGCAATTCCTTTATTACTGATGTCGTTGCCGATAGCAATGGTTCTAGCAAGGAGTTTTTGCTTTAATTTTTCTGATGTTTTTTCAGTCTTAAATAAGCCTTCTTCATCAAGTTTTTTGATGTAGTAATCTACATAATACGGTGTGAACATTTGCTTAAAATGCTCTGCTACAAGCTTTTTCTTATCACCTGATAGGTGTAAGGTGGTAGCAAGTTGTTTAAAAAACTTCTCATTGTCAGCTAAATCTAGCATTGCTGCTCTAAACTGCTCTTGAGGTGTTTTGCTACAAGCACATAAAGTAAATATTGAAGCTAAAACAACGGCTGTGATAAGACAAATTCTTTTAATTGTAATCATACTAATTCCTAAAATAATCGTTCATCCATCCTTAAAGGACGATTGATTATATTAGGATAGGCTTAGTAAAAGAATAGCAAGAGTGTTTTACACAAATAAAGTGCAATAGGCATGCAAGTTTCTTATTTGCATCCTAATTCTTCTTTTAAAGTACTGATAAAAAGGTTGGTATTTAAAAAGTAATTTGGATAGGCTTTTCTTATTTCTTTAATACCATCTGAGGTGATCATCAAAATTGATTTTGATTTATCAGTAGCAGTATCCGTTTCTCTTGCTTTGTAGTAAGACTCTGCTTGTTCTTTATATTCCTTTTTAAAGCCTGTAATGAGCACATTACTCTTTTTGCCTACTGTTAACTCTAGAATGTAGTACAAATTGTCATTACTGCTTGCTTCATGTTGTCTTACAGTAGTGCTAATTCCACTTATGGTAGAAATGATCTGCAACTTAGAGTCAATTTCCTTAATCTGCTTGATAATTTCTTCTTTTGGAGTGTTTTCTAAATCCTTATCAACACTAGTTCCTTCTCTCAAAGCAAAAATTGCACTTACAAGTTTAAAGAATTGACGCGATTTTTCATCGCCTTCACCAGTCTTGTAGGAGGCTTGATTGATAACACCTAAAGTTTCCACTGCAGTTGCCCAAGAGTGTTGCAATTGAGTTCTTATTTGCAACTCAATTTTGAGACCATTAAATTCAGGATGAGTCTTACTTACATATTCAAAAACTTGATGAATACTACGATAGCCATCTTTTTTGGGCTCTTTAATGTAGTCTTTTGGTGGTAATAAAGGTTTGTGATTGCTCTTTGATGAGGTTAGCGCTGTATAAATTGCGTATACTTCGGTAACATTATCAGCTATTACTCTGACACCAGCAATATCTTGCATGGTTGCAGCGGACATGTTTGGAAATCTTTTAATCTTTCCAATAATTGACTGCATTCTTTTAAGTCTAGAGCCAACAATGTATGACTTAAAATCTTTAAGCTTAAGACGTCTAGTTACAAAACTTTTGAAATTAGTCAAAGGTAATAAATAGCGATGACGCCAGCTATATAATACTTTTAAAGCGTGATCATAAAGAAGTTCATCACTAGTTATTCTGATTGTATTAGCAGCTTTTTTTACAGCATTGCCAGAAGATAAAACACAAGGATCTTTCATTTCTAAGTTAAAAATAAATACTGTCCATTAACCTCTATGTTAATAGATCTTCTACACAAATTTGCATTATGTTTTGAATTGGCACCTACTTTAATCTAAAAGAGAAACTTTCAAAAATAGGTGCAGGATCTTAGATAAGATCTAAATTAAAATATGGATGCAGTTGCTTATCGTCAAGTTTCTTTTTAGGCACTAAACAATCATCTAAAGCTTTCTTTTCTCTTTCATCAGTTACTGCAAAGATGATTTTTAAATCATTTTGATGAGCTTGGAGATTCTCAAGCACACAGTCTGTAGCAACTTGAGCGCACTTAGTTACAGGAAGACCATGCTGACCTTGACCAATAAAAGTAAAGACTAAAACTTTAACACCATTGTTTCTTGCAATATTAAGTGAGTGAATATAGCAATCTTTAAGCTCTGTTTTAGCTTTAGGAGTTAATTCATAGGCAATGTTAGGAGCTACTGCATGAATTACATATTTGTAAGGTAAGTTAAACCCGTGGGTAATGATGACATTACCAGCTTGATACTCAATGCCACTCTTTTTAACAATGTTATCACACTCATAGCGAAGCTGTAGACCTGCAGCAGAATGTAGGCAATTGTCCACACAATTGTGGCCAGCTTGAAAACAACCTAATAAAGTTTTATTAGCACTATTTACAATGGCATCTGCTTTAATAGCGGTAATATCCCCTTGGTAAACATAAACATTCTCATTGAGTTTACATGGGGTTAAAGACGATAACTCTACAAGCTTTTTCTCTTTAAGCTCTTGCTGCAACAGTTCATCTTGAAGCTTAAAGTACTCCTCTGGTAAAGTTTTATTGACAGCATGCATGTTCATAAGACCACGCAAGAGAGCGCGTTGCACGAAATAGTCTTTAGCAAAGTCATTGACCTGATTTTGCACAGAACGAAGATTATTAGCTAAGATGCTAACCAATCTTTCAACTAACTGCTCTTTTTCCATTAAAAAACTCCAAATAGATAGCTGTAGAAATGTTTTATTTAAGCTTAAAGTCTTTGTTTTTTTTCTTTTGACGATAACACAAATTTAATTTGATTACTGTTAAGTTTGTTTAATAGTCAAAAAAATTCTTAAGCCTTCTGTAATTTTATTTTTAGAAAACTTAATTTGATACTTGAAAATCAAGGCGTAAAGCCCCATATTAAAAGCAAGTAATATAGAGATTAAGGTTTTAAACCATGTCAGATAACAACGAGAAAAACACTAACGAATCACCTATTAACTTGCAAAAGATTAAAGAGAAATTGCAGGTTATAAAAGAGGAGCTTGCAGCCATTGCGCCTTCAGAGCAAAGTGCTGAAAATAAAGAGGATGATACTATTACTATCCCAACTAGCACCCCTAAAGAGACCATTGTTATTCCAACAAATGGCAAGCCTGTAATGCCAAGCCAAATTGTAGCTTTACAATTAAAAGGCGAATGGGAAGATACTATTGCAGCTGTAGCTAATACAGAGAGCAAGACTTTTGCAATTTTTAGTGTAAAAGACAAAAGAAAAGATACTATTCAAAAAGACGATTTACCAAAGACAGGTACTTTAGTGCGCCTCTTACACGCTAAGAGTATGCCTGGTGAAGTTCACATCGTCTGTGAAGGCTTGTGCCGTGTAGAAATCAAGCAATGGTACTCTTTTGCTAAATCTCATTTAGCTTTAGTAGATTATCCTCAGGACATTATGCCAGAGGCTGAAACTGATGACGATGTTAAGTTAAAAGCTTATGCAATGAACATCGTATCTTTACTACAGGATATTCTGCCTTTAAGTCCTTTATACTCTGACGAGATGAGACAATACCTATTAAGGTTTGATCAGTCTGATCCTTCTTTACTTGCCGATTGTGCAGCTTCTGTTTCAAACGCTGATAGCAAAGTACTACAAGATATTTTGGAGACTTATGATGTCTTAACTCGTTTAGAGAAGTCACAAAAGCTTTTGAAAAAAGAGCTTAAGGCAGCTAAGTTAAAGGAGAACATTAAAAGCTCTGTATCCGACAGATTAACTAAGCGTCAAAAAGAATTTGTTTTAAAAGAGCAATTAAAAGAAATTCAAAAAGAGCTAGGTACTCGTGCTGATTCTTCAACTGAAGCTGACGAATTTGTCGAGCGCATGAAGAAGCTAAATCCACCAGAGCTGGTGCAAAAACGCTTTGAAAAGGAAATTAAAAAGCTTAATGTCCTAGATAATAGCTCCCCTGAATACGCAGGAACTCGTAATTACCTAGATATTCTAACTACTATTCCTTGGGGCCTTGAGGCTCATGAGGAGCTAGATCTTGAAAAGGCAAGAGGCATATTAGATGCTGATCATTATGGTTTAAAGGATGTTAAAGACAGAATCATTGAGTTTTTAGCTCTAGCATCTTTAAAGGGAACTACAGATGGCTCTATCCTATTATTTGTAGGTCCTCCAGGTGTAGGTAAAACCTCTATAGGTAAGTCTATTGCCAAAGCTTTAAATAGACCTTTTTACCGCCTATCTTTAGGTGGTGTAGGTGACGATTCTGTAATTAAAGGTCACAGAAAGACTTATATAGGTGCTATGCCAGGTAAGTTTGTAGAAGCACTTCGTCAAACTAAAGTTATGAACCCTGTCATCATGCTAGATGAGATTGATAAGCTTACTAAATCTTATCAAGGTGATCCAGCAAGTGCCCTATTAGAGACTTTAGATCCTGAGCAGAACAACAGTTTCATGGATAACTTTGTCGATGAGAGAATCGATTTGTCAAAGTGTGTGTTTATCTGTACTGCTAACACTACAGATACCATACCAGCAGCTTTATTAGACCGTATGGATCCTATAAGATTGTCAGGTTACATTGATGCTGAGAAATTCCAAATTGCAAAGCAGCATTTACTACCAGATGCCTTAGAGAAAGCTCACTTAAAGAAGACTCAGCTTAAAATCTCTGATGCGGTGTTAAAGAAACTTATTGAAGAATACGCCCGTGAAAGCGGAATGCGTTCAACTCAAAGAGCTATCGATAAGTTAGTTAGAAAAGCTGCAGTAAAACTTGTAAGTGGTCAAAAGTCAGTGAATATCACTGCAGCAAGTTTGTTTGATTACTTAGGCAACGCTCCATTTAAGAAAGAGAAACACTTAGATGGCGTAGGTGTGATTACAGGTCTTGCTTGGACTTCTTTAGGCGGTGCTACTCTACCTATTGAATCCTCAAAAGTAAGTGACGATCAAAAAGGTTTAGAGCTTACAGGCTCTTTAGGTGATGTGATGAAAGAATCAGCTCATATTGCCTACAGCTATGTACAGTCTCACCTTGAGAAATACAACAAGGCCAAAAAGAACTTCTTTAATAAAGCTACCATCCACATTCATGTGCCTGAAGGTGCTACCCCTAAAGATGGTCCATCAGCTGGTGTAACTATAGCTTCAAGCTTGTTATCTCTAGCACTAAACAAAGCCCCTAAAAAAGGCTTTGCTATGACTGGTGAGTTGTCACTTACAGGTCATGTTTTAGCTATTGGTGGTATCAAAGAAAAGACTATCGCCGCTGTACGTATGGGAATTACTAATATCATTTGTCCAAAGGCTAACGAAGACGATGTAAAAGAATTGCCAAAGGAAGTAACTGATGGGGTAACCTATTACTTTGCTGATACCTTTGACGATGTAGCTAAAGTAATTTTTGGTAAGTAATTTTAAATATCACCATCTCCTCACCTTTGTAGGTGAGGAGATTTTATTGCTAGCGCTTTATTTCAAGTAGCGCAATTTTTTTCACCTCAAGATCTACTTTACCATCCTTTACAGTTACACTTTTGCCACTATTGACATCTTGAAGCACCGTACCGTCAGTAAAGCACTTACCTACTTGTACAGAGTTAGTATCACCAACATGAATTACCACTGCGTTATCAACTCCCTTTGCTGCATCTTTATAGTAACGACAATAAGAGTTGTCTGCTAATTTCTCTTGGAAACCCGCGCCTACAGCGATATTTCTAAGTCTAAACTGACCTACCTTTTGCCACATAGCAAGTACAGGATCTTTTGAATACTCAGTACTTAAAGTTGCAACCTTAGATGCCCAAGTACTCTGCTTATCAATATCCTCAGGGAAATTCATGTCAGATCTAATACCCTGCTCTAAATCAATGCCACCGCCCATGTCATTTACACGTGAGGTTTCATCACCATAGTAGATTTGTACAGAGCCTGGAAGTAACACAAAGTTATAGGCGGTTTTTATCATATCCTTTTTACGACACAATGAAGTATCGTGGGAGGAGATATAGGTTAAGTTTCCTAAAGCAACCTTACCCTCTTTTCTACCATACAGCTTACCATAATGCTCCCAATCGGACTGATCAGGGGTAATACAAGTATTTAAGTTGACGCCATCTGGATTAAAGTAGAAGTCAATTAAAGAGTCAAAACCTGCATCCTTGTTGTAACCTGATTTATCCTCAGGATCTGTATTAAAGGCCCAAAGTTCACCTGTCATATAGAAAGGATCGGTCCATTCTGCAGCAGGATCTTTACCTTTATGCTTTTGACGCCACTTGTCTAAAGCTTTAACAGAATACTCTTTTAACAGTTTCCAAGTTTCTTTAGATACATATTTGACAGTATCACATCTGTAACCGTCAATACCAAACTCTTCAACCCAAGAGGATAACCAATGAGCTTGGAATTGAGCTACACTCATACTACCAGAACGGTAAGGAATAGCAGCTTTTACATCATACTTGTCATTAGGCTTAGACCACTTTTCTTGTAAAAAAGTTGGAATTGTAACCTTTTTACCATTTGGATTGGTGTTTTTAAAATCTGGTAAATATGCAAGACACTTATCTAAACCGTCATCGGCACCACAAGGCTCACCATAGCCACCAAATAAAATCCAATCTTTGCCCCACCATCTATCCCAACTTGAATCTAAGCCTTCATAGATAGGTTTGTTATGGAAGCTCTCTCCCATATTCACATTAGGAGTCCACTCTTTGCAAGGATCTTCACCATGGACAGTTTTACCAAGCTTAAAGTCGCACATATCCTTTAAAGTAGCGTAGCCAGAGTGATTCATCACCACATCAATTAAGACACGAATGCCACGCTTGTGAGCTTCATTTACAAAGGTTCTAAAATCCTCAACTGTACCTAAATTTGCATCAATGGAGGTGAAATCTAAGCCGTAGTAACCGTGGTAGGCATAGTACTGATACATACCCATAGGACCACCACCTACCCAACCGTGAGACTGCTCTACAGGTGAGCTTACCCAGATAGCATTGATACCAAGGGAACGTAAGTAGTCTAAATTAGAGGTTAAACCTTTAAAATCACCACCGTGGAAGGTTCCTGCAGTATAACCTGCACTATCCTTTGATGGTCTTCCATAACTATTGTCATTTGAAGGATCACCATTTTTAAAACGGTCAGTGATTACAAAATATAAATTGGCATTTTGCCAGGAGAATGGTAAAGATGAGCCTTGGAAGTCACCTGCTTTAGAGTTGTGCTGATATACATAAACACCAGCTCCAGCTAATAGCGCACATCCCAAAACCGCACTAGCTAGTTTAAGTTTCATAGATTATACATACCTGTAAAAAGTGAATTACATCAAAAATTTAAGCAAGTTTATAAGAATAATCTACAAAATCTTAGTCAAAATATGATCCTTATCTAAGAAAAGGTTGAGATAGATCATACAAAGTACAGGGACTACGCGTGAATTTTAAAAATTGATTCGTGCCACCACTTGCTCATGGCAGCAAGGTGTTCTTTAAAAATTTAATCGTAAAAGCGGATAAATATCGCTTG